>DQYP01000165.1 GCA_011043375.1 Thermotogaceae bacterium
AAAAAGAAGGAACAAAAAGTCAATTTTATTGTATAATTTTAAGTTTATGAATTAATCAGGCTAAGCTAATTAATAAGTATTACAATAAGAAAATCCCTTCCTTTCTGGATTTTTCTTTAATAGAATCTGACCAAATGCCCACTTGAACTTCGCCAATGTGTTTTTTTCTTAACATGAACATACAAATTCGAGATTGTCCAATTCCTCCACCAATACTCTGAGGGATTCTTTCAGATAATAGCATCTGATGAAATTCAAGATTCTTTCTGTCAGTTTGTTCAGTTTTGTTTAGTTGTTCCAAAAGGGCTGGTTTATCCACCCTAATGCCCATCGAAGAAACTTCAAAACTTTCTTTTAAAATGGGATGCCATAATAAGATATCTCCATTTAATCCAAAATAACCATCTTCGTTTTTAGAGCTCCAATCGTCATAATCTGGAGCCCTTCCATCATGAGGTTTTCCATCACTTAAATCACCACCAATTCCCATTAAAAATACCGCACCATGTTCTTTGGTAATTATTGACTCACGTTCTTTTGCACTTAAATCAGGATATTTTTGAAGTAGTTCTTCAGCATGAATAGGTTTAATTTTATCCGGTAATACGGGTTCGATATCATTATATTCAACTGCCACTTTTGCTTCTGTTCTTTTTAATGCTTCATAAATTTTATTTACTTCAGATTTTAAAAAAGCAATCGTTCGGTATTTTGTTGAAATTCTTTTTTCCCAATCCCATTGATCAACATAAATGGAATGAATTGGACTATAATCCTCATCAGGCCTAAGAGCTCTCATGTCTGTTAAAATTCCTTTTCCTTCATCGACTTCCAATTCATGGAGTCTTATTCTTTTCCATTTTGCCAATGAGTTCACTATCACTGCCTTTTTGTCATCTAAAGCTTTTATTGGAAATCCAACTGTTCTCTCTGTATCATTTAGATCATCATTAATACCAGTCCCTTGCAAAACTGCAATAGGAGATGAGATTTTTGTTAGTTTTAACTGTTGGGCTAATTCTGATTCAAAAGTTTGTTTTGTAAAGCTTATAGCTTCCTCTATTTTTAAAATTTCTTTATTCATTTTTTATAGTTTAAGTTTATTGATGTATAAAAAAAGCCTGCACATTGGCAGGCTATACAATAGACAATTCTAACCTACCAAGGTGGTGATTTATTATTGCTATTTATGTTGTTAGTTTGTTTCATATGAAAAAAATAGAAACTAAAAAAGGCCTTCCGAAATACGGAAGGCCTTTAAGATTTTTCTAAAAATATTTTTGATCTAAATCATAACCTTCCTGTTTTCGAATAAATTATTATTCGAATTATTAAAGAAATTATTATTTAGATTTTGCGTCATTAATACTTTATTGATGTCAATTTGCAAAAGTATATATATTATTTTAATATTCAAATTTTAATTACTTACGTATCCGCTCTACCAACCCCGTCTTTCAAGGCTGATGTTCTGTGCGTAAGTTTGGCGCATGAGAAAAATTAAAAGACACAGCAGGGCTGGGATGTTTGGTCACATCAAGGCTTGCAAAGAAAGCGGCTTATCAAAAAGGGCTTACTGCAATCTTCATGGTATAGCCTCTTCAACGTTTCAATACTGGGCAAAGAAATATCGAAAGGAATATTCCGGGAATGAACCTGCAGATAATGCTCCCGGATTTATACCGGTACAAGTCCAGCCAGACCCGGAGACGGATCAGGCAGGCATTCACAACCAGCTGCATTTTCTTTTTCCCAACGGGATACAGGTAATGTGTCCTGAGACAGTTAATCCCAAGGTGCTGAAAACGCTGCTAAATTCATAGCCATGTTTGCATTGACCGCTGAAAACACTTTTCACCTTTACAGTCATCCAACGGACATGAGAAAGAGCTTTGACGCATTGTCCGGATTGGTGCGCAATAACCTGGGGTGCAATCCCACTGGTGGGGAGGTTTTTATTTTCATCAATAAGCATCGTGACAAGATCAAGCTTTTGCACTGGCAGGGATCCGGATATTTACTGTATTACAAGCGCCTGAAGAAGGGAACTTTTGAACTTCCCAGGTATGATGCATCTATTGGAAGTATTACATTGAGCTACGCCCAAATGGTCATGATCATGGATGGATTATCGATTAAAAACCTTCAAAAACGCGCACGTTACAGTCCGCTTAAAGCACCTGTAAACCAGGGATAATATGCAAGTTTTTTGAACCTGTTTTCTCAATAAATTTTCTGCGATTTTGTGGAGAACTAGTTGCGGATTTTCTTCGGTAATTCTCTGTGTTTCTATACTTTTGACACATGTCTGAAGCACTGGAAAATATGACAAAAGAGCAACTTCTTGAAAAGTATAAATTACAAGAAGCTATCATTGAAGAAAGGGAAGTTGCCCTTGAAGAAAATCAAGCCACAATTGATAAGATGCAGGCACAGATCAGTCAGATGCAATTCCAGATTGATCAGATGAATCGCTTGCTTTATGGAGCAAAAAGGGAACGCTTCATCTCTAATGATGATGAGAATCAACTATCCCTGCCCTTTGAGGTGCCACAGGAAGAAGCACCTGAAAAGGAGCAGGAAGTTATTACCTATGTCAGGGAAAAGAAAAAGCGTAAAGAACACCCCGGCCGTCTGGCACTTCCTTCTCATTTACCGGTAGAGGAGATCATTCTCGAACCCGAGGAAGATACTTCAAATATGAAGTGTATTGGGAAGGAGGTAACCGACCAACTGGAGCTTGTTCCTGCAAAACTCTTTATCAGGCGTTTTATCCGTCCCAAATACATAGCCGTTACAGATAAAACCCAGGAACAGCACAGGGGAGTAATTGCAGAACTTCCTGTTTTTCCAATAGAAAAAGGCATTGCCGGCCCAGGCTTGCTTGCCCAGATAATGGTGGATAAGTTCGTTGATCACCTGCCTGTATATCGACAAATAGAAAGGTTTAAGCGTGAACAGATACAATTATCGTCTTCCACGCTCAATGGCTGGCAGGAAAGTGTTTGTAATTTATTGGAACCACTATATGATACCCTGAAGCACCGGGTGCTGTCTCAAGGGTACCTGCAAGTAGACGAGACCCCTATTGCTGTTTTAGATAAGAATAAAAAAGGCAAGACACACCGGGGATATCACTGGATTTATCACAGTCCGCTTGAAAAAACTGTACTTTTTGATTACAACACGGGAAGGTCCAGGGAGGGGCCGGGAAAACTGCTGAAAGACTTCAAGGGTTACTTGCAGACTGATGGGTACAATGTATATGACTTATTTGCCAGGGAAAAGGATATCACACCCGTTAATTGCATGGCTCATGCCCGACGAGGCTTTGAAAAAGCTTTGCCGTACGATAAAAAACATGCAGAATATGCCATGGAGATGTTCCAGAAGCTCTATGCCATAGAACAAAAGGCTCGTGAGCAGGATTTATCCCCGCAGCAACGCCATACCCTGAGACTGGATGAAGCATTACCGGTAATGAATAAGCTGGGGAAATGGATAGTGGAAACATACAAAACATCTGAGCCAAAATCACCATTGAATCCTTAAAAACCCTCAATAAGTACATAGCAACCCGGCCGGTATTTAGTCCAACACCGACTCCTCACTTGGCCTTGCAGACCGTTCAGAGTCCTATTTATTGTAAGCAGTAGCATTTCAAATAGTTAAAACTTAATGCATCCATAATCCTTTTCTCTCAATAATTCGTTCACTTCGTCTTTATTGAAATCTTCAGGGTCAAATTTTTCACCTAACCATTCAATATAACTTTCATATTCTTCATGGTCAGGGTCTTTTAGTATTTCCAACATGTTGGAATATCCCCAAATTCCCCCACAGTCCTCTGGTGGACAATTCATCTTACCAGTCAAACAGATTGGGTGCTTTGTATTAGTATCCAATGGAAGTATTTTTTCCAAGATTATATTATGTTCCCAACCATCACCAAAGTCATATTCGTAGACAACTTCATCTTTCTCCTTTTTCAATAAGTCAGATACTTTCATATTTCTATAATCTACATTGTCCATCTCACCCCATAAATCATCATCTTGCATTTTAACGGTATAAAAAGTCCTGTTTTTTATAAATTGATGTAGATGTGAATTTGTCCAACCCATTGATGTCTGAATTATCTTGTGAAAATCAGATAATAATAAATCAGAGTGAATCAATAATCGTCTCCAAATCTTAGGTTTAAATCCTTTTAGTGCAATTTGAACCTGGTAAATTTTATCTGTCATATTTTTTTTCTTTCAAATATACGTAAAATATAGTTTCTGGGTCCTCTTGCAATTGCTTACAACGGTAAATTGTATGAGTAGTGGCAGATTGCGTGATACTTTACTGTCAAACCGTGATAGAGTTTGAGCGGGCTACAAGCCTTGATGTTTAATGCTCTACCTGCCATTACTTATACAAAATGTTGAATTAAATCCCTGCGGAATAGCTTTTTTAAAAGTACCCGATTCTTTCTATAATTCGAAATTTTTAACCATCAAAATTATTGATTATGAGAAAGAAATCGGGTATTACTATTGTTGAGCAGGCTGTTTTGCTTGTTCCTGAGTTTGAAAATGTGGTCCGCAAACTGGAGCAACAGGTTGTATTGCGCGGGCAGAGCAAGAGTACTTTAAAGAATTAAATCCGCCGTATTGCACTGTTCGTGATCCATTTTGAAAAACTGCCGGAAAAGATCGATCCGGAAGAGATCAACGAATATGTTGTTTCCCTGGCACGCGACCCAAAGTCCCCTTCCAGAAGCAGTTTTAAACACATGGTCTATGGCCTGCGCTATTATTACCCTTTGCTGGGAATGAATAAGAACGCTATTGCCCTGCCTTCACTCAGGAAAGATACAAAACTTCCGGTTATCCTGAACTATCAGGAACTTAAAGAGCTCTTTGCTGCACCTGCATTGTTAAAACAACGTGTTGTCCTTACTTTAATATACTCGGCTGGTCTTCGTGGCCAGGAGGTGATTAATCTGAAGATCTCTGATATTGATTTCGAACGGATGACCATCCATATCCGGCAAAGTAAATACAAGAAAGACCGTGTTGTCCCCCTGGCACGGAGCATGGCTGTAGGGCTGAAAAAAACCTTAAAGCAGAAAACCCACATGTATGGTTGTTCAATGGAAAAGAGCCTGACGGAAGATACAGCGTACGGGGCCTTTCATGGGTGATGCGCGAGAACCTGAAAAAGACTTCCATAACAAAAGAAGTTAACCTGCATTCACTGCGGCACTCTTATGCAACCTACCTGCTGGAACAGGGGCTCAATATTGTTACCCTTAAGGAACTTCTTGGCCATACCAATATTACCACTACAATGATTTACCTGCATGTGGCACAGTGCAGTTTCAAAAAACCTCACAGTCCCCTGGATACACTTTATAACTATCCTGAAAATGAGGACAAAGTTTGAACTGGCTGATGCTGTAAACCGTTTCGGTGCCAGGCTGGCTGGCAGAAATAAACTCACCCCCTTGCAATTAAAGGTACTTGAGAAAATAGTACAGTGCCGCACAGCAGCTCCTGGCGGCCACGAAGAAGCTTGTGATAACTGTGGTGCCGTACGTTACAGTTACAACAGCTGTGGCGACAGGCATTGTCCCAAATGCCAGGCTGTCAAACAGGCATTCTGGATCGATGATCTGGTGCAAAGCACACTGCCAGTAAAACATTATCACATTGTTTTTACAGTTCCACACCATTTGAATACCGTTTGTCTGCACAACCAAAGATTGTATTACAACCTGCTTTTTAGCGCTGTATGGCATACCCTGCGTAGTTTCGGGTACTCATATTTTGGGGTTGAAAATGGTGCTGTGGCAGTGCTGCACACTTGGGGCCAGAACATGAGTTTTCATCCGCATATTCATTGCCTCGTCCCGGCGGCAGGGTATACCCTCGATGGTAAATGGAAAAACATAGGTCATTCAGGGAAATACCTTTATTCCATACATCAACTGAGCAATGCCTTCAAAGGTAAGTTCCTTGACAGTCTGAAGCGTGCTTTACAAAGACAAGATAAGTTACTGCTCTTCAACGATAAAGTGCAACAGACATATGCAGCCCGGTGGGTAGTGCATTGTGAGCCATCACTGGCAAGCGCTGAACACGTGGTAAGATACCTGGGACAATACACGCACAGGGTTGCCATTACCAACCAGCGTATTTTAAATATCTCCGGTGATAAAGTAACATTCATAGCTAAGGACTATCGCGACAGGGCTGTTAAAAAACCTGTTACCCTCAGTGGTGTTGAGTTCCTGCGCCGTTTCTCCATGCATATATTGCCAGTGAGGTTTGTTAAAATCAGACGTTATGGTATTTATAACCACACTACCAAACGCAATCTTGACTTACAGTTTGATTTGCCGGAGAAACCCGACATCGATAAACTGATAAAGCAAAAAGAAGGACCAGAAACAAATCAGGAGCGTTTCGAACGGCTTACGGGCTTTAATCCTTGTCTGTGCCCGATATGTAAAAAAGGCCGGATGAAAGCAGTAAGGGAACTGCCACGTATACGTTCACCAGGATACTTACTTATGAAACAGTTACACGCATAATAACAGGAAGTAATAATTTGCGTTTAAGCCGCAAGCGGGGAAGGTATACCCTATAGTTAGCAAAAAGGGTCGAAAACAACCTTTTTTTATCTTTAATTATCCCCGCAGGAGGTTTAACAAACAAAAAAACCTTCAATACTTCAAAGAACGATTATCCTTTTTTATCTCAAAATCCTTAAAAACCCTCAATAAATACATAGCAACCCGGCCGGTATTTAGTCCAACACCGACTCCTCACTTGGCCTTGCAGACCGTTCAGAGTCCTATTTATTAACCACAGTAATTACTTCCCGTTTATTTCATCAAGGATTTCTTGAATATCATCTTGACATTGTCCGCAAACTGTCCCTGCTTCTGTTTCTTCACCAACTTCTTCAACGGTTTTCAAACTCTTTTCTTTTATGGCTTTTACTATGGTGCTTTTATAAACATCCATGCAAGTGCATATTAATACATCCTCTTCCATATTATTAGAATTTATGCAAGTTCAAAAATTTTCATGTCCTCTTCTACTGTTTTAATGGTTTGAACACCAAATTCTTTTTGTACTGCTTCTAATAGATTTGGAGTTAACCATGCAGGAAGTGTTGGACCAACATGAGTATTTTTTATTCCCAGAAACAATAATGCAAGATGTACGATAATTGCTTTTTGCTCATACCATGCAATATTAAACACAATTGGAAGTTTGTTTATGTCATCCAAATTCAAAACTTCTTTTAGCTTCAATGCCACAAATGCCCATGAGTAGCTGTCGTTGCATTGTCCTGCGTCCAAAACTCTTGGAATGCCGTTTATATCTCCTAAGTTCAGTTTGTTGTAGCGATATTTTGCACAACCCGAAGTGAGAATTACGGTATCTTTTGGAAGTTGTTTTGCAAATTCAGTATAATATTCACGAGTTTTATGTCTTGCATCACAACCAGACATTACGACTAATTTTTGGATTGCACCGGAATTTACCGCTTCAAGAATTTTATCAGCAAGGGCAAGGACCTGATTATGTGCAAAACCGATTGTAATTTCGCCTGATTCTATTTTTTTGGGTGGTGGACAAGATTTAGCTAATTCAATAATTTCAGAAAAATCTTTATGCCCGTTCGGGAGTTTCTTCTCAATTCTTTTCCATTCAGGCATACCTGTTGCTCCGGTTGTAAAAACTCTATCATTGTAAGTTGTTTTTTTACGTGGCGGAACTAAACAGTTGGTTGTAAATAAAATCGGGCCATTAAAACTCTCAAATTCTTCTAATTGACGATGCCAGGCATTACCATAATTACCAACTAAATGTTTATACTTTTTCAAATTTGGATAAGCATTTGCGGGTAACATCTCAGAGTGTGTGTATATGTCAATTCCTTTGCCTTCGGTTTGAATTAAAAGTTGTTCTAAATCTTTTAAATCGTGTCCGCTAATTAATATGCCGGGATTTTTACCAACTCCGATATTTACCTTTGTTATTTCAGGATTTCCGAATGCTGTTGTATTTGCTTTGTCCAATAAAGCCATAACTTTTACTGCGTATTCACCTGTTTTTACAACCCAACTAAATGCATCGTTTAATGAAATAGGTTTGGTTATCATAACCATACTTTCTTCCATGAAGTTGTAAATTTCTTGTTCTTCAAAACCAAGATTGAAGGCATGTTCAGTATAAGCAGCCATTCCTTTTACACCGAACAAAACATACTGTTTTAATCCGCGAATATCTTCGTTAGTGTCGTAGGTTAATGTTCCCACTTCTTTTGCTTTATCATAAAACTCGGCATCAGAACTGGCATTCCAACTTATAGATGAATGATTGTCAGACACCTTAACTTTAGATTTCAAGATGTCCCGATAGCTAATACAATCTTTAATTGCATGAATTATCGACTTGTCATCAAAATTTGCATTGGTGATAGTCATAAACAAACAATTAGTAATGTGTTTACTCTCAGCATTTGTATCAATTCCTTGTTTTCGGGCTTCGATTGTAAAATACGAAAGTCCTTGACAAGCAAATATTAACAAATCCTGAATATTAGAAGTTTCTTCGGTTTTTCCGCAAACTCCTTTTACTGTACAGCCTGTGTTTTTAACTGTTTCCTGACATTGATTACAAAACATATCGTTTTAATTTTAATTATTAAATCCCATTTCTGTTTCCTTCACTTGAAAACCATACTGAACCTACCCCAATAATTAGGACGGTTAGTTAAGCTATGCTACGTTGTTAAAATTACAATTATTTTTTTCATATTCCTCTATTGTTCGGTATCCTAATGCAGAGTGCCTCCTACGGCGGCTA
>DQYP01000010.1 GCA_011043375.1 Thermotogaceae bacterium
GAATAGTTCCAAAAAATGAACGTAAAAATGAAGTTGATTTGCTTGTGAAAATATTTGTAGAACATAAACATCTAAGGAAAAGAGTTTTAGAAATCATGAGGAATTATAAAAGCGACCTTGATGATTTTGGGGTTTCATTTTTAGAGTTAATAGAAAAGGAGAAATTCTTCTCCGAAGATTTGATTATCGAAAAACTCTCAGAAAAATACTCAAATAGGTTTTTCAAGATTTTAATCATGGATATTGAACAAACTGGTCTTAACAAAGTCTTATTAGACTGCGAAGAAAAATTAAGGAAAAAACATATATTCAATGAAATAAACAAAATAGATGAAAAGCTTAAAACCACTGAAGGAGAAGAAAAAAAAAGTTTATTGGAAAGAAGAATGGTTTTGCTTTCTTATTTAAAAGGAGGGAAGAACCTATGGCAAAAAGAGAACCCCTCAAAAAGAGATCTCAAAATCTAAGCGAGAAAGACTTAGAAAAGAGGATCAAAAAACTGGTGAAACTTGGCGAAAAGAAAGGATATATTACTTACGAGGATATTGATTCCGCTATACCTCCACATTATGAAGGTTTTGACTCCGTTTTCATAGAAAAAATATACGAAGAATTAGAAAGCAGAAACATAAAAGTGGTCGATAGTGCACTGAACGAAAAACAAGGATCCGAAAAAACATCAGAAGAAGATTTGGAAGCACTTCTTGAAGAAAGCGGGCCATCAGTTTACGAGAATTCATATTTCAAGGATCCAGTCAAAATATATCTAAAGGAAATCGGGAAAATACCTCTTTTAACAGCTAGCCAAGAAAGAGCTTTGGCACGTAGGGCTCAGCAGGGTGATAAAAAAGCAAAAGAAAAGCTCACCGTGGCGAATCTCAGATTGGTGGTTAGTATAGCAAAAAGATATATCGGAAGAGGTTTATCTTTTCTCGATCTCATACAGGAAGGTAACATTGGTTTATTGAAAGCTGTTGAAAAATTTGATTGGAAAAAGGGTTATAAGTTCAGTACTTACGCTACATGGTGGATAAGACAAGCTATAACACGTGCAATTGCTGATCAAGCAAGAACTATAAGAGTACCTGTTCATATGGTTGAAACTATAAACAAGTTGAATAAGATAATTAGAGAATATCTACAAGAACATGGGGAATACCCATCGGTTGAGGAGTTGGCGAAGCTTACCGATAAACCTGTAGAAAAAATCGAAGATATACTACAAGCCGATAAGGAAATGGTTTCACTGGAATCACCTGTTGGGAGTGACGAAGATTCTACTTTTGGTGATTTCTTAAAGGATGACACAATAAGTTCACCTGAAGAGACCGCTATGAGGATGCTCATAAGGGAAGAAATCGAGAAAGTGCTGAATACACTTGGTCCAAGAGAGGCAGCGGTACTAAAAATGAGGTACGGTTTGATTGATGGAAAGGCAAAAACCTTGGAAGAAGTTGGACAGTATTTCAACGTTACACGCGAAAGGATCAGGCAAATAGAGGTAAAAGCCTTGAGAAAACTGAGACATCCTTCAAGAAGTAAAAATCTCAAAGCGTTGATGTCTTTACTGCATCAATAACAACGTTTTTAACCTGAAACGAAGGGGATCTGTTAAAATACAGATCCCCTTTTTCTTTTAATAATTCTTAACAAAACACAAAATTCTCTAAAAGCCTAAAGCCCTGTCTAAAATAATAAAAAAAGGTAAAACAACAAAATGGGTAATGAAATTGATTGATAAGATGAAAGAAAAGGGATTCAATTTGTATGTGAGGCTTATTCAGTTCCCTAAGCTTTTTAGGTTGCTTATAAATTAGTTTTTACATTAGACAGGGTGAATGGTATAGGAATGAAGAATTAGGAAAAATTTTTCAGAGATTTTACAGAGGTTCCGAAGCAATTAAAATGGCGCCGAAAGGTTCTGGACTTGGTTCAGCTGTGGTAAAGCATCTATGCAAGCTTGCAGGTTATGAAATAGAGGTTGAATCTGAATGGATACTAGAGACGACCTTTAAGATACATCTGAAATGAAATGTAGAATTTTCCTTTTCTCTGCTATAATAAAATATACTAAAATGTGAAAGGAGTTGAAAGAATGTCCAAAATAACGAAAGATGATGTATTAAAAACCTTATCTAAAGTTATAGATCCTGAAATAGGTATAGATGTTGTCAGCTTAGGATTGGTTTACGACGTGTATATTGATGATAACAACAATATAAGTGTCAATATGACTATGACCGTTCCCGGTTGTCCGCTTGCCGGTTTGATGCTTGAAGATGCAAGAGTTAGGCTGAAGGAATTGCCAAGCGTTGGTGAAGTAAACATAAATTTGGTTTGGGAACCTGCTTGGACCCCTGACCGCATCGATCCAGAGGTCAAAAAGAAATTAGGAATTTGAGGATAAAATTCAATGACTCAAATGATCTTAATTAAAAATTCTAAAATCTTTGATTTCAATGAATCGGGTTTTGTAAAAAAGGATCTGTTGATAGAGAACGGAAAAATACGTGAGATATCCTCCAACCTGAAAATACAAGATGTGAAGAAGATCGATTTGGATGGATGTTATCTCTTACCAGGTTTGATAGATTCCCACATGCATTTGATAAATTATGGAAGGCAACTTTCGTCAATAGATCTTTCGGCTTTTTCTAATCTTATTGAAATGCTCGAATTTTTAAAGGAAAATACGAACTCACAAGTTCTTGTTGCGCGGGGTTGGAATGATGATTTACTTGATCGAAAACCTGATAGGAACTCTTTGGATATTTACTTCGCTGATAAACCAGTAATATTGATTAGAAAGTGTGGCCACCTTGCCGTTGTAAATACAGCTTTGATAAAAATGTTCAATTTATCAAAACTAAGGTTGCCTAAAATAGATCTTGAAAAAGGTATGATAGCTGAGAAGGCTTTAAACAAAATTGTGACATTGATCGAAACAAATGAAAATATGGGAATTTACATTCAAAAAGCGAAGGAGAATTTGCTAAGTTTGGGAATAACAGCTGTATATAGCAACGATATCATACTCGATAAAGCTGAAGAACTCACAAAGGTAATGTCAAAAATCGATGATTTAAGAGTATTCAACGAGATAACTGTAGAATCCTCATCTGATGTAGATTCAATTTATTTGAAAAAGCTGATTAGAAAATATACCGATTTCTTCGATGTTTCATCCATCAAAATCTTTGCTGATGGTTCTTTTGGCGCGAGAACCGCAGCGCTGAGAGAACCATACAAGGATGACCCCAAAAATACGGGTATACTTTTAAGAACCGATCAAGAACTATCTGAGATATTTTCTCGCTGCAAAGAATTCAAGATCAACATCTCAATCCACGCAATAGGTGATAGAGCCATAGAACAGATCATAAGGGTACTTCAAAACACAAAATTGGATGGTCAGAATATAAGGATAATACATTTTCAAATAGCAGATGAAAATTTGATAAAGAAGGTAAAGGAAAGTGAAATTCGAGTTACCATCCAACCGATCTTCAAATTATCAGATCGAATATTGATAGAAAAGATATTCAACGTTGAGAGAAAAAAACAGGTTTATCCATTCACTCAGTTAAAGGCTCATAACATCTTACTCTCCTCATCTTCTGACGCCCCTGTGGAGTCACCGAATCCATACATCGGCATGAAAATTTTGATCGATGAAGGATTCTCGAAGATAGATGCTTTAAAAACATATACCTTGAATCCCGCTAAGATTTTGAATGTCAATAACGTTTTAGGCAGTATTGAAAAAGGAAAATACGCAGATTTCTGCGTATTCGAGAAGGACCCATTCAAAGGACTCAAGGAAGATCCAGAAAAACTCACCCCTGATCTGGTCTTTTTAAATGGAAAAATCGTTTTTGGAAAAAGAATCAACTATGGACATTAACCATTCGATATTTTAAATAAACTTGAATATCCATCATTGTACACATTATTCAACAAATATTTTCACGTGATCTCCATCTTCGGAATCGACGGTAAGGATCTCACCCTCGAAACCTTCTTCAACCATTTTTATGATCCCATCGAGATCCACATTTTGAGAATTTAATTCACTTTTCACATTCTTTGGAACAAATGTTTTAGCATACTTTACAAGAGCTATAGGTATATTAACTCTCACTTTATCTCCATCTTGAGAATCTACAATTATTCGTAGAAACTTCTTCTTTCCGGCCTCATCTTTGCTTTTTTCTTTAATTTCCTCATTTTTCTCAGCCTCGTACAAAGCCTCTATTAATTCAATGGCCTCATCGATACTAACTTTCTCCGCCTTCAAAAGTTCTAAAATACTTCTAAGAGATTCGTACATAATCCCCCTCCTTCTAATTTTTTAGTATATGTTCAATATTATTATATCATAACTCAAAAAAAATGATTTTCTAATTAAAATTTTAACCTATCCTTATTTTTACTATTTCACCAGAACTCGAATTCACAAACACGGTCACTTTTTCGTCGTTTCTCATTTTATTCAACATCTTGAAAACCAATGATGGGTCAACATCCATGTTAGACTTTCTTTTGAGGAAACTCTTGGGAATTATTTTCAAAACCATGACTCCCAGAAATAGTGGTATATTTATTCTCAATGAAACATCATTGGAGATTATTCTCACCATCAATCGTTTTATTTTGGAATCTTTCCGCAAGATCCGTAGGATTTTTTTTATGGTCCTCTCATCGCTTAATTTTCCTTCCTTGAACTTCTGAAGGAGTTTTTTCATTCTAAACTCACGCAGTGGATTCAAGGTCAAAGATCTAAAAAGGAATACCAATCCAAAATATACAATCAAAAATATTCCTCCCACTGCCAATCCCATGAGTGCAAGAGCCAATAATGTTATAATAGGTAGGAACACCATTCTAATGATATTCTTAAGTTGGATTCTCTTAATATTTATGCCCAAATCCATCGAAGATTCAATGAATCCATACAGCAAAAGGGTAGGTATCATGATTATCCAACCAATAATCTTAAGAATTATTACGATCAAAAACAAACATTACTCCTCCTTTTACATAACGTTGTGTTTAGCATGAGAATTATAACACATGAGAGGTGCTTCGCTTAATCATGGAAATGAACAGAGAAATAGAACTGAAAAAAATAACACTTGCTGGAGTGTTCTTGAATGTCTTGCTGATTGTTCTGAAATTCTTAGCAGGTTTTTTAAGTGGTTCACAAGTGATAATAGCTGATGGTGTACACTCCCTCTCTGATTTCATATCTGATGCCTTTGTGCTAATTGGAATAAAAATCTCGTCTAAACCACCGGATGAGACCCATAACTATGGACATTATAAGTTTGAAAATTTGTTCACTATATTGGTAGGATTTATCCTAATTATAGCAGCTCTACTTTTAAGTTATAGAGCGATAAACTCGATAATAACGAAAGAATACATTTCTCACGAAAATCTATGGACGGCCTTCATTATAGCACTTTTTTCGATTGTTTCAAAAGAATACATTTTCAAAAAGACTATAACAATTGGAAGAAAGCACAATAGTGAAATGATAATAGCTAATGCCTGGCATCACAGATCCGATTCACTTTCTTCGATAGCAGCTGCAATTGGAATATTTGGATCTATGGTCAAAATCAAAATAGCTGATCCTATAGGAACGATGGTTGTATCGGCAATAATATTAAAAACTGGCATCACATTGGTAATCAAGAACACGAATTTTCTCATGGATGTTTCAATAGATAAAACCTCATTTGAATCGATTATAAAAAGTATAAAATCGATACCAGAGGTTATAGAGTATCATAATTTGAAAGCACGTTACATCGGACCATATATATACTGTGAGCTACACATACTCGTAGATCCAAACCTCACCGTGAGAAAAGCTCATGAAATCTCGCATAAAGTGAAAGATGAGATCATGAAAAATGTGGAAAATGTAAAAGACGTTCAAATACATATTGAACCATATTCAAAAGATAAACAGTTCATTCTTTAGATCTCCACCTCTTTGAGATACTTTGCGGCATCTTCAGGAGGAACTGGATTAATATAGAATCCAGATCCCCACTCGAATCCAGCGACTTTCGTTAGACGTGGTACTATTTCTAGATGCCAATGATAATAAACCTTGCCTTCTTCAGATGTAGGTGCCGTGTGTAACATGAAATTGTATGGTGGATTATCGAGTGCTTTGTAAATTCTCAAGAGAGTGTTCTTCAACACTCGCGCAAATTTCTTGACCTGCTGTTCTGTTATATTTGCAAAGCTATTTTGATGCTTTTTCGGCAATATCCAGGTTTCAAAAGGGAATCGCGCTGCAAAAGGTTCAAAAGCTATAAAATCTTCGTTTTCTTCTACGATTCTTTCATTTTCTAATCTCTCTTGATTTATCATGTCACAGAATACACATCTTTCTTTGTAACTATAATATTCCTTAGCACCATCCAATTCCTCTTGAACTCTCTTGGGAACAATAGGAGTAGCTATTATTTGGCTGTGCGGATGTGAAAGTGAAGCACCTGCATCTTTCCTATGGTTGCGAAAAATTAAAATATATTTTATTCTGCTATCATTGGAAAGTGCAATGTACCTATGACGATATGCCCATACAATCTCTTCTATTTGGTTTACATCCAATAAAGCCAAGGTAGTATTATGATTGGGGGTTTCTATTATTACCTCATGAGCTCCGAAACCACTCATGGCATCGTACATACCCCGACCATATTTTTTTGATTCAACATCAGGATCTAATGCTGGAAATTTGTTTGGAACCACTCTAACCCACCATCCTGGAGTATTGGGCTCAGTATCTGCGGGCCTAAATGCCAACACCTCGGGAGGAGTTAAATGCTCGTTCCCATAATCAAACGGACAGAATGTGGATTTCACTTCCTCTTCCTTTTGTGAAAAATCTTTAGGACGTTTCGCTCGTTCGGTGGCTATGATCACCCATCGTTTGATTACAGGATCTTTTCGAAGTTCTGGCATGTTTATTTACCTCCTCAATAGTTTCTATTTCTCACCCTTCTGAGTGCTTCCTTATAGACCTTTATGTACTCTCTTGCAGATCTGTTCCATGATAGATCTGTCTCCATAGCATTTTTTATTATTCTCCTCCAATGTTCTTTTTCATTTTTAAAATAATATATCGCACGAGAACATGCCATTAGAAACTCAGAAGCTTTATAATCTCTAAATCCAAATCCATTGCCTTCCATTTTTTCAGGATCATATTCAAACACTGTATCAGCTAATCCACCAGTATAACGGACTACAGGTATTGTGCCGTATCGCAAACTGTACATTTGTCCTAAGCCACATGGCTCATATTTTGAAGGCATCAAAAATATATCACAGCTTGCATATATTCTTTGAGCAAGATCAACATCAAACATTATTTTAGCAACAACTTTGGACGGATACTTTTTACTCAAATTTTCAAAGATTCTTTCGTATTTGGGATCACCCGTTCCAAGTAGAACAAATTGAACATCATATAACATTAAGTAGTCTGTTATCTCACTCAATAAATCCAATCCTTTTTGATCCACAAGACGTCCTATAAACCCCAACAAAGGTTTTTTGAGATTTTCTTCTAAATTCAATTCCTTCTGGAGATCAGTTTTGTTTCTGAATTTTCCATCTAGGTTGTTCAAATCATAATTATACTTTATTCTTTTATCAGTTGCTGGATTATACTCATCGTAATCTATACCATTTAAAATTCCAACTAAAGAATCTCCTCTGATTCTTAGAACATCTTGCAATTTTTCACCATATTCTTCAGAACGGATTTCTTCTGAGTACGTTGGGCTAACGGTTGTAACCATATCACTGAAGACTATACCACCCTTCAAGAAATTCAATTGCCCATAAAATTCAAGTGCATCTATATTAAATAAGTATTCAGGCAATCCTGCAAAATTCAGATATTCCCTGTTGAATATTCCCTGATATCCCAAATTATGGATAGTGAAAATCGAGGCAGTTCCCTCAAAGAACGTATCATCCCGATAGTTGGCTTTAAGATAAACAGGTATCAGCGCCGTTTGCCAATCGTGTGAATGAATGATGTCAACCTTTTCTCCCAATTTTTTCAAGGTATCTAAACCCGCTGAACAGAAGAAAATAGACTGCTCACCACTATCAGGAGAAGAGTATATTTGATCGTCCGAAAAATAATAATCGTTTTTCACGAGATAAACAGAAACATCACTATCTGGAAGATTAGTCTTGTAAACTTCTGCTCTTTGTTTAGTTGAAAGAAATGATGGCACAAATGCATCAAGAATCTTCTCAACTTTTAAATTATATTTTTCTATATTCTTTTCAACTACTTTGTGCATAGGCATTATTATTGAAACTTCATGTCCTTCCCTTTTCAAAAACTTTGGCAGGCTTCCAACAACATCAGCTAATCCTCCCACTTTTGCAAGTGGATAAACTTCAAAGGAAAAAAACATTATTTTCATCAGTAACTCCTCCAATTATATTTTGTACAAATAACTCATATAATCTTCGAAAAAATTTGTTATTCTTTATTATACCAAATTATTCACTTATTGACCCTGTCTAAAGTAACAAAAAGCTGAAAAGGTAAAACAACAAAAAAGTATTATTGAGTTTTAATGTGGGAAGTTTCAATGAAGCAAAAGAAGCAGAGTTTTTGTTGGAAGATATAGAAGGATCGATAGTTCTTGGAGATAGGGGATATTGGGTAATGAAATTGATAGAGAAGATGAAAGAAAAGAGATTCAATTTGTATGTAGGGCCAAGGGGAAAGGGAGGAAAGAGATTTTTGGAAGGAGAGATGAGGAGATA
>DQYP01000084.1 GCA_011043375.1 Thermotogaceae bacterium
GCATCGGAAGGCGATTATATTCTTCTGAGCCCAGCAGGTGCAAGCTTTGATATGTTTGATGATTATAAACATCGGGGTAAGACATTTAAAAAAATTGTGTTTGATATCTTAAAGGGGAATGGTTGCAATGAACACTGAGGCGAAAAGTCTCTTATTTATATTGGTAACCATAATTGCGATTGGATTGGTTGTGCTATACAGTGCTTCATACATAACCGCCTTCAAGTGGCCATATCCAAGTTTTGATTATTACCTTAAAAGACAAACTTTTGCGATTTTGGTAGGCCTTGTTGCTATGTTGATTACTTCCTTGATAGATTATCGCGTTCATAGAAAATACGTGCTTCACTATTATATGATCGTTTTTGCACTGCTGGTAATTGCTCTTGCATTTCCAGGAAAAGGTGGATCGAGAAGATGGATTGATTTAGGGTATTTTGATCTTCAACCATCTGAATTGACAAAACTTTTGATAATAATATTTGTCGCTCACTATGCCGAGAAACAGAAGAAGTATATGA
Source organism: Thermotogaceae bacterium (assembly GCA_011043375.1). Lineage (GTDB taxonomy): Bacteria > Thermotogota > Thermotogae > B21-G9 > HyVt-16 > HyVt-16. The sequence continues at coordinate 522 of DQYP01000084.1, forward strand.
AAACATTCATCAAGGGATTCATGATTCCCGTTGCTTTTATAGGATTTTTGTTGTTTTTCGTTTTTATCGAACCGGATTTGAGTACAACAATTTACCTCATTTTTCTTTTTCTCATTATGTTATATATTGGTGGAGCACGTGATATTTACATTCTATCGATGATAGGCTTGGGAGTTTTAACCCTTTTTATCGCCTACAAATTCGAGCTTTTGAGGGATTATCAAATAGAGAGAATAAAGAATTTTGTTGATATAGTAACCGGTAATGGGAAAAATGTTTGGCATCAGACGAGTAGTTCAATTCATGCCATAAAGAATGGTGGAATATTGGGATTAGGTCTTGGATTTGGAGAATTGAAATATTATATTCCTGTTCAATTCAGTGATTTTGTATTTGCGGTGTTAGGTGAAGAACTTGGGTTTGTTGGAATATCAGGGTTACTGGTTTTGTACATTTTGATGGTTAGACAAATGTTGAAAGCTGCTTTTGAATCTATAAAAGATGATTTTGGTAGAATGATCATAGTTGGATATGCTTTCATGGTTTTATTACAAGTAACTATAAATATCTCGGTTGTTTTGGGAATACTCCCAATTACTGGTTTGACACTGCCTTTCATAAGTTACGGTGGAAGTTCTATATTGGTTTTCTTGGCAGGATATGGACTTGTATTAAGCACGATAACGCATCAATGATCTCAGAGGTGAAAAATTTGAAAGTCATTTTGGCAGGTGGCGGAACTGGTGGCCACTTTTATCCAGCAGTTGCGGTCTATCAGGAATTAAGATCGAGGTTTGAGAACTTGGAAGCTCATTATGTGGCTGTTGAAGGTGGAATAGAATCACGCCAACTTCCACGGGAATATCCAGAAATCTTTATTCACAAAGTGAGAACTAAGGGATTTTTGAGGCCTTTATATAATCCAAAGAATCTTTTGATTTTGTTGAAAAACTTTCTTTTATTCCAAAAAATAAAAGATTTACTCAAGGATTTAAAACCTGATTTCGCTTTTCTAACGGGTGGTTATATTTGTGCTTCTGTGGGAATCGCATGTGAATCTTTGAAAATACCCTTTTTCATTCACGAGCAAAACTATTTCCCAGGGATGACGAATAGGTTTTTAGCTAAAAAAAGTAATGGTATTTTCCTGAGCTTTGAAGGAAGCAAAAAATATTTTAGTCGTTTTGAAGAGAAAGTAATAATCAGCGGAAATCCTGTTAGAAAAGTGGAAGTAGATAGAGAAAAACTCTTAAAAGAACTTAATTTTGATCCAAATGCTCCTTTCATTGTTGTGATGGGTGGAAGTAGAGGATCCGAGTCGATAAATTTCAATATGATGAAAGTCTATGAGATGTTAGAAGAAAAAAATACAAATTGGCAATTTATACATTCAACTGGGAATGAGGAAATAGCAAGAAAAATAAATAATGCCCACAAGTTTGTGAGAGCTTTTACTTTTGTGGATGGAATGGTAAAATACATTTCAGTTGCCAATGCGATGGTATCACGTGCAGGTGCAACAACCATTGCAGAGGCTATAGCTTATAGAGTACCTGTCATATTGATTCCCTGGCCTCATGCTGTAGATAATCACCAGTTTAAGAATGCCGAAGCACTAATGAAAAAAGGTCTTGCGGTGATGTTAATAGAAGAATCCTTGACATCGCAGATTTTGTTTGAAATGCTCTGGAATGTAATAGTAGGTAAAAAAGGTGAGGATTTAAGGTACAACTTATCGAAGGTATATTTTGGAGACCCTACAAAGAAAATAGTTGACACTATATTGGGATTTCTAAAATCGGGAAGGAGGTAATTCAACAATTGAAACAGCAGAAAATGGAGAAAAAATTGAAAAAAATGAGGGCACATTTCGTCGGAATAGGTGGAATAGGTATGAGTGCTTTGGCACTTTTAGCCAAAGACCTTGGTTGGGAAGTATACGGTTCAAATATAGATAGAAACGAAATCGTGAAGGAAATCTCTAAAAAGGGAATAAAAGTTTTCATAGGTCATTCAAGCAATAACTGGATGGACCCGGATGTAGTGGTAGTAAGCTCCGCGGTTCCAAAAGATAATCCAGAGCTCTTTAAAGCCACAATCTCAAACGTGGAGATTATAGAACGCCTACGCTTTTTTTCGAGGTTGGCAAAGGATTTCAAAGTTCTCTCGGTAACAGGGACAGATGGTAAAACTACCACTACAGCTATGCTCGGTCACATAGTTCAAGAAAGCGGTTACGATCCAACAATAATACTTGGAGGAATCCATCCCATTTTCAAAAATTATAAGAAGGGAAACGGGAAATATATGGTTGCAGAGATAGATGAGAGTGATGGTAAATTTGCGGATTTCAGTTCTTATGCGAGTATAATAACCAATGTAAGGTATGATCATCTAAACAATTATGGTGGAAGAATAGAAAGATATTTAGAGCATTTCAGAAATTTCATAATGAACACCAGTGAAATAATGGTGTATAACCTCGATGATATGTGTGAAATCTCCCGAAAACTCTTCAATGAATTCAGAGGTAAATTGGTAACATTTGGGATAAACTCTCAAAATGCGGATTACACAGCTATAAACATCTTCATGGAAAAATCGAAGTCTTTTTTTGACCTCGTTGCTTATGGTAGTTTTGTAGGAAGGATAACGGTTCCAATACCCGGTATTCACAATGTATACAATGCGCTTTCAGCAATTGCTCTGAGCATGGAGTTGGGAATGGAAATAGATGCTATACAACAAGCTATGAAAACTTACAAAAGTGTTGACAGAAGATTTAGTATCAGATTCAAGGACAATAGGAAGCAGGTTTATGTATTGGATGATTACGCACACACTCCAATGGAAATAAAGTATACAGTAGATACTGTTAGAAAGGTTTTCGAAGGAAAAAAATTGGTGGCTATATTCCAGCCTCATAGATATTCGAGATTGGCAATGGAAAATGGACGTTTTTCATATTCTCTTCTGAAAGCCGATGAAGTAATCATTACCAAGGTCTATAGTGCGTATGAAGAAGAAATTCCGGGAGTTTCAGCTCGGGAAGTTCATGAGAAATTGCACGAACTTGGAAAAAAAACTTGGTATGTTGAGAATTTTGACGAGTTGGAGAGAAAGCTTGAAGCTTTTGAGAAACGCAATACGGTGTTCTTGTTTTTGGGAGCTGGTGATATAAGCATGTTTGCAACAAATTGGGTAAAAAAATTGTCTCCTCAGCATAAGTGAGCTGAGGAGACATTGATTATTTCAATCGGAATTTGATTCAGATGAAATCTTCTTCATCATCTTCAGTGTCGTCTAAATACTCTTCCTCAACAACCTCATCGAATAGATCCTCATCGCCTTCATCGTTATCAGAGGAATTATTGAGTCTTTTTGAGATGTATTCAACAACATCCTTAACCGTCTGAAGTTTCTCCACATCTTCATCTTCAACTTTAACACCAAATTCGTCTTCAAATGCCATTACTAAATCTACAATATCCAGAGAATCCGCTCCAAGATCATCGATAAAAGATGATGAGAGCTTTATATCCTCTTCTTCCACATTTAACTTATCTACGATTATGTTCTTGGTAATCTGGAATATTTCCTGTTTTGTCATTTTAATCCCTCCTTAGCTTTATGAGTAAGCACTCATTTTCTCCCAACTGAAAGAATATTATATTATAGAATCCCACATTGTCAACTATTCAAAAAGTAAAAATTAATTGAAAAGGTGACATAATGTCCCTTGATATTGTATAATAATTCGGAATTTGTTTACTGTAGGGGGAATGAAAATTTGTCTAAAGAACCAGTTCCAAAATTGAATATTTACGATAGATATTCAATGTTTGTGAAAAGGAATAGAAGGAAACTTCTTTTATTGATTATCATAGTGAACATCATTTCTTTTTTGGGGCTCATCAGAATACATATAAGTACAAACTTTGATGTGTTCATGCCAAAAAAGTCATATGAGAAAAACCTGTATGACAGAATGAATAAAACTTTCCAATCTGGTGAGCAATTGATGATAATGGTAGAATTTGAAAATAACGTGTTGAGTGTGGAAGGGTTAAAAGAACTTTTAAAAATTTCTGATTCAATCAAGATGATAAAAGGTGTAAAAAGCGTTATTTCACCACTTCCAGAGAAGGTTCCAATTGGATTCAAACTACTTGATGTGAAAGAAGTTTCCTCCAAAAACATTGATAAAGTGATTAAGTTCGTGATGGATATGAAGGAAACTGTGAATATAAAGGAAAAAGATGGTAAGTACTACGCCATGTATATTGTAATCCCAGAGGATCATGAAAATGTGATGAATATAACTAAAGGATTGAAAAAGGAATTGAAGAGCTATAAGTTCTACATTTCTGGAAATAGTTATCTCGAATCGAAGATATTCGATTATATACTCTTGATAATCTTTATTCTGCCACCAACGGCGTTTTTCTTAATCGTAAATGTATTCAAATGGCAAATAGGAAATTTCAAAGCGACCATTTTTTCTGTCATGCCTGCAGGGATGGCCGCGTTGTGGACAATGGGAATCCTCGGATGGACAGGAAAAGATCTATCGGTTGTAACTGTTTTGGTACCGATATTTACAATAGTCATGGGAAGTGCCGACGGATTACACTTTGTTTCACACTTTTTAGAGAACAAACAAAACGGTCTTCCAAATACTAAATCATTATCCATAACACTCTCGAGTGTTGGTAGAGCGATGATAATGACCACTCTCACAACGATGGCTGGATTTATATCTCTCACAACTATAAACTCTCAATCTATGGTCCAAATGGGTTTTTTTGCAAGTATCGGTATAGGGCTCGCTGCTGTTGCAACCTGGTTTGTGTTGCCCGTGGTCTTAATTGAAAGTGGTGAGTTCAAATTCAAAAAAACATCGTTAAACATATCAAGCTTTTTCGAGAAGCTCTCAAACAAGAAAGCATTGATTATTTCAAGTTTGATCGTTATTCTTTTTATTCCCGGGTTATTCAATCTGAACGCAAATTTCAACGTATTAAAAATGTATAAAAGCTACACTGAAGTCAGAAAAAACGTGGAGAAAATTCAAGAGGTTTTCGGAAGTGCTTTGCCTGTCTTTTTGGCTTACAATCACAATAACATATTCGAACCAGAAATTGCGAACGATATTCTCGATTTGCAAAAACAGTTATTAAAAACTGGGAATGTCCAGAAAATTATTTCGATTTATGACATTATTTCACTTGTGAATGAACATTTATACGGTCAAAAAGGCTATCCACAACAAATTCCAAGGATATTACTGATAAAAAGACTTTTGCCTCAAGAACAATTGTTGAGTTTCGTGGATTCTGAAGGAAAAAACGGCAGAAGTATGATCTTTCTTAAAGATTTGGAAAATAACACTTTGAATAGTTTAAAGCAAGTAGTGGATTCATATAGAGGAACAGAAAGGAATCTCTATCTCGCTGGAACTCCTTTTGTAATAAAAGAAATGAATGATTCAATAATTTCGCAGCAATTTAAATCTTTGACACTCGCCTTGATTTTAGTATTTGTGTTGCTATTATTATCACAGAGAAATCTCATAACCCCTTTGTTTTCCATTATTCCAATATCGATTACTTTGGTCGGACTCTTTGGTTTCATGGGATATTCGGGAATGGATCTGAATATCGTAACTATAACCATGGCAAGTATTGTCATAGGAGTTGGAATAGATTATTCCATACACTTCGTTGAGCTTTTCAAATATTATTCCAAAATGGGTAAAAATAATCCCTTGGAAAAAACATTCAAAAGTGCATCAAAACCAATTCTTGCGAACGCTTTAGGACTTGCAATTGGGTTAACTGCTATGTTTCTATCACCATTAACTATACATTCGTACCTTGCAGGTATAATGTGGGTAACTATGATCATAAGCTCATTTGTTAGTTTGACATTGCTACCATTTTTAATTAAAGTATGGTATTCTAAGCATCAAAAAATTAAGTGATTCTTAAGGTCAACTACTTTTCCATCCAAAATTCTATCTTTGCTCCTTCCTTAAATCCAAATCTTTTGAAAAATCCAGCTTTGGCTTCCAATGCGTACATATATGGGAATGGACTTTTGTAAATTTTACAATTTTCTTCCTCGCATGGATCCATTCTTTGAATATTTAAAATCTTGCCTTCTGAATCTATAAACGCTATATCCAGGGGCACTAAAGTGTTTTTCATCCAAAAGCCATAGTCAACGTAATCATTGAAAACAAACAACATCCCAAATTTCCAAGGAATACTCTTTCTATTCATCAAACCGTATTCCCAGAGTTCTTCAGTATTGGCAACCTCGATTTTTATCTCCAGAATCTTCTCATTTTGTGTTATTCTCAACCTGCCTTTTGGGAATTCTGGTATTGATACACTGGATTTTGAAAATGTTGGAAGAATAAAAACAACCAAGATTAAAAATATTATTGAAATAATTCCCACAACGATCAACAATTTTTTACTCTTAGCTATTTTCGTCAAAAAGCACTATCTCCTTCAACTCTTTTCTTTTATACTTTGGCTTTGAATCATTGGAATAACCAATAGGCATTATTACTTCCAGTCGATAATCTTTTGAAACATCCGTTAAATTCGCAACATCGGTAAAATTAGGAGGAGTGTATGGTACAGTAGCGAGCCCTTTTTCTTCAAGGGCTAATAAGAAGTATCCGATCGAAAGCCATACGGATTCTCTGGAAAAAGGTGCTAGCTTATCTGAAAACACTAAAACAAGATAAGGTGCTTGAGTTAAAAAATCTTTTTTCCAAGAGAAACCATGTTTCTCAAGCCAATTTTTTAATTTTCCTTTAGATCTATCATAAAAAGTTTTTTCAGCTTTTTCACATTCAATTCGTATTCTCTGCTTTAATTCAAAATCTTTTATTATGTAAAACAACCAAGGCTGAGCGTTCATACCCGATGGAGCTTCCTTCGCTACATTGATAGCGTATAGAACATCTTCCATGGTTGGAATATCATCAGACTTAAATTTTCTAACTGTCTTTCTATTCTTTGCAAGTTCGAGTAATGACATTTTTTCTCAGCTTCCTTGTGTAAAAATAACACAATTATCATCAAAACAAGAAAAATTTTTAGAATATCCCCGATGCTGATCTCTAATGGGATTTGGAGACATCCTTTTGAGTATATCCAATGAACTTTTTGCAGTAAAATGGAATACCCATAAAAATGATACCATGAATTTTTGTACCAAGCTCATCCAATACACGAGAACACCAGTTAAATATCCTTACCATTACCAGTTAATACTATCATAGTCTATTTAGCATATTATATCACCCACTATTGTATTTGATGCTGTACCACAAAATGCCTACAAGTTCATGAACAGCGGCCATATTTGCATCAAACGCCTCGCTACTTGGAATAAAATCTACCCAACTTAGTTTTGAATAATCATATCTGTAATCAGTGGGATATGGAATAATTTTCTTAATATCAAAAAGTTTGAAACATTTTATGGCCCTTTTCATATGAACCGCTGAGGTTACAACTAAGAGGTTTTCGAAACCTTTTTCTTTACATATTTTACTGGTATACAAAGCGTTTTCATAGGTATTCTTAGCGTTAGGTTCTACTATTATCCCCTTGAGTTTTATTCCCATATCTTCAACTACTTTTTTCATTACCAATGCTTCAGGCATCTTCTTTCTTCCTGAACTTTCACCACCTGTAATAATCATTGGGATATCAAGTTTTTTGGCTAATAGAATCCCTTCATATAATCGCTGGAGTGCATGGGCATTTAAATAAACATTGTTTGGCCCAAAAACGATGCCACCGCCTAACGTTATTACTACGTCAATTCTTGAATATGTAGCTAAATTTGGTTGAGAATAATAAGTTTCGAGAGGTTTCACAAAAATGTATGTTCCAATCCCGGTGTTTAGCAAATACACAACAATTGTAATTGTAAGAATAAAAAAGCTTAAAAATTTGCGCTGTTTTCTAAAGGTGAATCCTAAGAATAGGAGAAATATTATCAATATTCCGGACGGCATCATCCAAGAACTTAGAATTTTCTGAAACACAATCATGGAATCCTCCTAAAGAATTTTCAAAGTTGATTATACACAAAAAAGCGTAAAAAATTCCAAAAAATCGAGTAATTTGGAGAAAATGGTAAGAATAATACCCTAAATCCATGATATTACTTTTAAATCCTTATTAAAGGTTATAGAATAACATTGACATTAGAGTAACTCAAATGTTTCAATTAACGTTGATAACGTTTTCGAAAACGATTTCAAA
>DQYP01000124.1 GCA_011043375.1 Thermotogaceae bacterium
CAAACAGGTGTTCAAGAGCACAACGCAGCTGCATTCTCAGGTGCACTTTCTACAACTGATTTATTGGTATTCTTCGCAGATTTTGGAGTATTTGGGATAGATGAAACCTACAATCAGCAAAGACTCAATGATATTAATAAGACCAATTTAAAGGTAGCTGTTACCCATGTTGGAATAGACGTTGGAGAAGACGGTAAAACTCATCACTGTGTAGATTACATTGGTTCACTCAAAAATCTTTATCATTTCAAATTGATAGTTCCAGCAGACCCGAATCAAACAGACAGGGCAGTCAGATACATAGCGAAAACTCATGGAAACTTCGCCATAGCGATGGGAAGATCGAAAATGAATGTGATTTTAAAGGAGGATGGAACACCATTTTTTGATGAAAATTACAACTTCGAGTATGGAAAAATAGATACCTTAAGAGATGGGGAAGATGGCGTTTTGATCGTTTGTGGACAGCTCGCACCGAATTCTGTAGAGATTTGGAAAAAATTGAAAAATGAGGGCATCAATCTCAGAATTTTGAATATCAGTAGTCCTCTTCATCCAGATGTGAAAACGCTCAAAAAATTGATAGAAAACAAAGATGTGTTTGTATATGAGGATCACAATATGAACTCTGGACTTGGCAGCGTTTTGGCAGATTTGATAATTTCAAATTCAATTAAAGTCAAATCTTTCAAAAAATTCGGTCTTCCGGATTATGCTCCATCTGGATCAAATAAACAACTTTTGAAATGGGCCAAATTAGATGTTGATAGTATCTCCAAAAGTATCAAAGAGGTGCTTCAAGGTTGAATGAATTGGTGATCAAGATAGAAAAGATCACGGGTATGAAATTCAAAAGCTTGGAAACATTGAAAACAGCTTTAACACATACATCTTACGCAAATGAAAAGGGATTACCTCATTCGCGATCCAACGAACGACTTGAATTCCTCGGCGACTCGATCCTTGGCTTTGTAATCGCCGAGGAATTGTTCAAAAGATTTCCAGAGAATCCAGAAGGTTCACTCGCCAAAGCCAAAGCCATTCTTGCAAGTGAAGAGGTTCTCTCCAGATTGTCAAAAGAACTGAAGATCGGAGAATTCTTGTTTCTTGGAAAAGGTGAGGAACTAACCGGTGGAAGAGAACGTGATTCAATATTAGCTGATGTTTTCGAAGCTATTGTAGCTTCGATATATTTAGAATGCGGGATGGACGCGGTTAGAAAGTTCATAAATTTCCTGTTCGAAGATAAATATGAAAAAGCAATAAACGAAGAATTGGTGCATGATTCCAAAACCAAACTCCAGGAATTGACACAAAGAAAGTATAGAATTCTTCCCAAATATTCCGTCGTAGATCAGTATGGCCCTCCTCACAATCTCACGTTCATAGTAGAGGTATCCGTAAATGGTAAGGTCTTTGGAAGAGGATCGGGAAAATCAAAAAAGGAAGCTGAGCAAAAAGCTGCCCAACAGGCTCTCAGGAGGTTAGAAATTGAAAACTCGTAATATCTACAGGCCTTATATAATTCCCATCTTTCTTCCAAATGCTGGGTGTAAACGAAGATGTGTATTTTGTTCTCAAAAAGATGTAACTGGTGTTGAGAAGGTTCCCACGCTCATTGAAGTTAGGAATGAAATAAAGAAATTCCTGAATTACTTTAAAGATAAGACTCGATCGGTTGAAATAGCCTTCTATGGAGGAACTTTTACTGCATTGCCGATTGAGATACAAAGAAAATACATTGAAACAGCATTGGAATTTGTGGATAAAAAAAGAGTGATTGGTCTTCGAATCTCAACCAGACCAGATGATATTCCACCTGAGGAACTTGACTTTTTGAAAAAAAACAAAGTAATAACGATAGAACTCGGGATACAATCCTTCTGCGACGATGTTTTGAAAGAATCAAACAGAGGTTATGATTCCAAGCAAGCGATATCAGGATGTAAAAGAGTCAAATCAAAAGGATTCAACCTTGGTATCCACTTAATGACAGGTCTTCCGAGTTCTTCCCACACATGTGATCTGTATTCAGCCTTTAAAACAGTTGAAATGAATCCAGACATGGTTAGAATACATCCCACGTTGGTTATAAAAAATTCTATGCTTGAGAAAATGTATTTGAACAACTCTTACACTCCACAATCTTTGGAAGAATCCTTAGATATACTGAGTGATATGTATTTGATCTTTTCGAGATATTCTATTCCTATAAACAGGATGGGATTACAAATACCGGTGGAGTTAAGAAATTCGATTGTTGCAGGACCTTATCATCCTTCACTTGGAGATCTTGTGGAATATGAAAGCTTTTACAAATTGGGTACATGGTTCTTCAAAAAATTCAAAAATGGAGAGATTGTGATCGGTAAAAATAATTTGTTTCTTTTGAACGGTTATAATAAGAAGAATCTCAGAAGATTTGGAGAATATGTTTCACGAATAAAAGTGATTGAAAACGTTGAAAATATTTTTTTCAAAATTGGGAACAATGTTACGGATTATCCAATGGTTTTAGAGAAATATATAGAGGAACTTCGCAGTAAACTGGAGACGGAGGGGCGCGAATGAAACTAAAGAGGATAGTAATAGATGGATTCAAGTCCTTTGGAAAAATCGTATCCATAAATATTTCGGATAGAATAACCGCTATCGTCGGTCCAAACGGAAGTGGAAAATCGAACATAGTGGATGCGATAAGATGGGTTTTTGGTGAGCATTCCTACAAAAATCTGAGGAGTGTTCGAAAGAACGATATACTGTTCAGTGGTTCAAATGGAATGCCTGCTTCAAATAAAGCGTATGTCAAACTGACCTTCGAAGATAACGATAGAGAGATCAGTGTGTCTCGTGAGATGCTGAGAGATGGAAAAAATGTGTACAAATTGAATGATGATACCGTGAGATTAAAGGATCTCATGGATTTTTTTGCAGGTACCGGTGCTGGGAAAGAGTTTTATTCAATAATTGCTCAGGGACAAATAGATAAAATAGTAAACGCTTCACCTGAAGAATTGAGAAGACTAATAGAGGAAGCAGCTGGAATATTCGTGTACAAAACAAAGAAAAAGGAAACCCTTCAGAAGCTGGAAACAACGATGACAAATCTTCAAAGAGTGGAGGATGTTTTGAAAGAGTTAGAACGTGAGAGAAAATCACTCTATTTGAAAGCAAAAAGAGCAGAAAAATACAAAGAATATTCGAATGAATTATCAAAAATACAGGTTCGATATTTCTCAGACGCCATAAATCGAACCAGAAGGAAGCTTCTGGATCTTGATGAAACCATGACAGAACAAAAAGAAAATTTGCGTAGACTATTGAAAGAACTTGCCCAATTGGAACAAAAGTGGATGGGTTTGAAACAAGAGTTCGGTGAAGTTGACAAAGAGATAGAGGATTTCACTAAAACGTTAGAAAAGTACAAAGAAAGGCAAAATTCGCTCTTAGAAATAAAAGAAAGTTTTTCAAAGAGATTGAATGATTTTGAAAATCAATACATAGAGAACACAATGAGAATAAACGCAATAAAGGACAACATCGAGAATCTCAAAAATCGACGGAGCGAATTAAAATTGATCCTGGAGAATCTTGAGCAGAAAATCAGAGAGTTATCCACTAATATGGAAGAGTTGATAAAACAAAAAGAAGAATTGTATTCAAAATATTCAGAGGATGAGAAAGAGGCGATGAAACTTCAATCAGAGATAGAAGAATCCAACAAGCGATTAATGAAATTGGATAATGAAAAATCACGGATTGAAGATAGTCTTGAAGATTTCAGGAACAGGCTTGAACTCGTTGAAAACCAGATAGGTATGAAGTCGATTAGACTATCGGAGCTTCAAAGAGAACTTCAAAATCTCTACGAACTTGGAAAGGCTGGAAATGAAAAAGAGAAGAAATTAACGGAACATTTGAATTCTCTTGAAAATGAGATATTGAAACTGAGAAACCATGCTAAAGAAATAGAAGCTGAAAAGAGGAAGATTTTGGAGAAAAAAATGATGATAGAATCGAAAATAAAGGCGGTTGAGAGTGAAATAAACAATTACTCGGGATTTTCGATGGCGGTGAAAGAGCTATTCAAAGCGAAAAAAGAGGGCAAATTTTCCAAAGTGATAGACGTTGTTGCCAACATTATAGATGTTGAAAAAGAACATTCAAAGGCAATCGAGTCATTACTGGGTGGAAGATTACAAAACGTTGTTGTCGAAGACAGCGACACAGCAAAAGAAGTCATCAATTTCTTAAAAATCAAAAAGGTTGGGCGGATCACCTTTCTGCCTCTCGATTTGCTCGAAACCTCTAAGATTCAAACTAATTTCAAGGTTAAAAATCATCAGGGTTTTGTGGGATACGCGAAAGATTTGGTAAAAATTCCGGATGACTATTCCATCCTCCCCGATTATTTATTTGGAAACTCCATCGTTGTAAAAACCCTTGACGATGCCATCGAGATAAGGAAAGAATATGGTTTCAAAGGGCGTATAGCCACTCTCGATGGAGAACTTTTAGAAAGAGGTGGAGCTCTAACTGGTGGTTACAATCAAAACATTGAGAAGTTTTCAATAATAAGTCGAAGAAATATGTTGAAGCAGCTGAAAGAAGAACTTTCACAGATTAATCAAAAATCGGAGGATGTAAAGTTCAAATGGGAAAAAAATGAACTCGAATTGAACGATTTGAAAGATAAGAAAGCAAGAGTCGAAAAGTCCCTCAACAAATTGCTCTTAAAGAACGAATCTTTGAAACGAACTATGATGGAAATAAACACCTCTGTGAAAGATCTGGAAAAGGAATTGAACAATTTGAGGAGATTGGAAAGAGATTATAAAGGCAGGATAGAGGGGTATTCTTCTCGACTTGAAAACATAAAAACAGAAAGTAAAGAATACTTGAGAAGAGTTGCAGAGTTAAACGAAAGATTCAGCACATATTCTGATTCTATAAGGGCTCGAAAGAGTTTGATTGAAGATCTTGAAAGCAAGATATCCGAAATGAAATTTCAATATGAGAGTTTTAAGGAAAGATACGATAACTACAATTCTGAATACATGGAGACGGATAAAAAAATCAACGACATGGAAGTGGAAGCAGAGGAACTAAAGAATATAACTAAAAAATTAGAGGAAGAAATACAACAATTGAAATTGAAAGTCAATGAAATAGAACTGGAGCTTAAAAGTATAAAGAAGGACACGAATGACCTATTTGAGGCTATAAGACTTCAAAGAGAAGGAAAAGAGAAAAAAATACGGGAGATACAAGAGCTTGAAAACAAGATAGAACGTTTGAAACAACAAAGAGAGGAATTAAGGGAAAATCTCCACAATCTCGAATTGATGAAACAGGAAACCCAACTCAAATATCAAAGCCTATACGACAACGTATCGAATGCAGGGATATCCTTCAAAGATTTGGATGAAAACTTAATACTTGATGAATCAGAACGAGAGCATCTTGAAAACGAAATGAATGAGTTAATGAAGAAGATGAAATTTTTAGGTAATGTTGATATAGACGCAATAGAAGAATACAGAAAGATCGAAGAGAGATACAACGAATTGAGCTCACAAAAAGAAGATCTCTTAAAAGCAAAAAAATCGCTCGAGGAAGTGATTAAAAAAACAGAAGAAGAAGCGGAAAAGGTATTTCTTGAAACATTCAATATGGTTAATTCAAGCTTTTCTGAAATGATTGCAGAGCTTTTCGAAGGAGCAAAGGGTGAAATGAGACTGCTTCCAGAAAGAGACATATTGGATACAGGTATAGAGATATCCATAAAAAAAGTGGGTAAAAAAGAACAAAGTCTTTACCTTTTATCCGGTGGTGAAAAATCGTTGGTTGGTATCGCTTTGTTGTTCTCATTGCTTAAAATAAATCCGAGTCCATTCTATATACTCGATGAGGTGGATGCAGCACTCGATGATTATAATGCTGAAAGACTTTCAAGGCTCATAAAGAAATACTCCAATAAGACACAGTTTGTGGTTGTCACCCACAATAAGCTTGTAATGGAAAACGCTGATATACTCCACGGAATAACTATGACAAACGGAGTTTCCACAATTGTTCCAGTTGAATTGGAAAAAATAACGGAAAACAAACCCATGGAGGTAACGACTTGAAATACCTGCTTGTTGTTACAATCTTCACTTTGATTATGATTTCTCAAAGTTATTCAACTGACTTTTCCCTAATGGCAAAGAAATTACTGGAGGAAAGCCCCGAAGTCCTTATCAAAAAATTGGAATATGAATCTTCTTTAAAAGAGAAGAATGAATCCGAAATCCTGAGCGCACGATTGTCTTTCAATGAATCGAAATGTCAGGAGTTAGAAAAACTCATTTCAATCATCTATGATTACAATATCTCCCTATTTGAATCCAAGAAATATACCTTGTTGATCAATTTGAGGATGAGTTCTACAGATACAAGCGAATCAGTCGATAAACCTTTGGATATTCTAAAACATAGATTGAGATCACTTGAAAGAAAAAAGGAATATTTGATTGAAAGTCTAAAAATTCTGACAAAGATGAAAAATATCGAATCATTGGGCTTGGTAGATCTCGAAAATGTGGATATGTCCATCGTGTTTTTGGATATCCAATCCCTTTTGAACATGTCAGATAAAAGAAGACTCTTAGAATTGAAGAAAACGAATTCTGTTCGATCAATTTTGGAATCCTCGATCGATATAAGGAATCTAAAATTAGAATTGATGAGATATTCTTTCAAACTGAAAGATTCTTTCGATCTTTTGAACCTTTACAAATCCATTCATAATGAATTTTTAAGGGAAATCGAGAAAATTGAGAATAGGTACAAATCCAAAGAGATATCAAACGAAGAATACATAAAATCACAACTACATTTGATAAATTTGAAAATAAAACTATTGGATCAGGAGAAAACGTTTATTCTCAATTATCTAAATATGATGAAGCTGCTGGGATTGGATGTTGAAAAACACCTATTTGAATAGTTGAAGGATATAATCTATGATTGGAGAAACAACCAAGGCCGGTAAAAAATTACCGGCCTTGATATCTTTTATGTCTAAAAGCCTGAAACCAATTGAAATCACTATGAATCCACCAGTTGCGGTGAAATCCCCCAGATATATTGGATCAGAGAGGAAGATCAAATAACTCGCAAAAGTCACCAAGAGCCCTTGAACTATATAAACACTGAAAGCAGATGCCATAACCCCAAAAGCATACATCGAACCCAGTATAATTGACGATATACCATCCATAAGTGATTTAACAAACAACAGCTCATGATCGCCCTTCAAACCAGAGTTTATACACCCAAGTATCGTCATTGGCCCAACCAAAAATAGAACGGTCGCAGTCACAAAGCCTTTCACAAATTTGGTTTCACCCTGACTTTTCTCGATCTTGTTCGCGAGTTTTCCGAGTCTTTCTTCTATCCCTACCCAATGACCAATCAACCCCCCAATGGCCATAGACCCTAAAACTACCAAAAGTTCCTTCGCTTGAAAACTCATCTTGATACCAATCACAAAGCTCGTCAACCCAACAGCTTGAAATAAAATTTTTTGGTATTTATCCTTCAATCTATTACCAAAAAATATCCCAAGTGAGCTTCCAAGTAACACGGCAATAGTGTTCACGATAACAGCTATATTTAACAAACGAAATCCTCCTCATTCCTCGTTTATTATGACCTCGTAGGTTAATTCAACATCAGCCCTTTTAAAAGTTTCAGAAACACCACAATATCTTTCTTGAGACAAATTAACAGCCTTCTCTATTTTATCCCTTGGAAGTTCTTTCCCAGTGAAGATGTATTTCAAATGTACTTTAGTTAAATATTTGGGATGCTCGGGTGCTCGTTCAAATTCACACTCAAGTTCAAACTTATAATTTTCTACTCTCATTTTCCTCAGTATTGAAACCACATCCATACCAGTACAACCAATAAGCGAGACAGCCAGAAGCTCAAAAGGTCTCGCAGCACTATCATCTCCTCCGACGTCTGGACTTGCATCTAAGTAAACATAATGGTTCGATGGTGTTTTCACATGAAAGCTCATTCCACCAATCCATTTTCCTTTGGCTACTGGCATATCATCTACCTCCTAAAATTTTGATTTCTTATATTTTACCATAGAAGGTTTTATTGTTCCTGGAGATAGAATTACTGGGTTATGAAGCACGATAGTTTCTCAAAATCATTTATAAATTGGGCAATATCTAAAGTTAAAGATAAGCTGGCGATGTTGTTTTAAAGCCTTTCAAGCAAAGTTGGATAAGTTATGAGTATTCCGATTAACTATTATAGATTGTACATGGGATTCAAAGGAATAAGACCATGGTTACAGTTGCACGAAATAGATCTTGCTACAATAGGACAACAAGCTAATAGATGTGTCTTCTAACAATCTACTTTGGATCGTCGTAATGATATAATTTCAATAAGAGACCATTGTTGAAATGCATTGACCATAAGATAGTGTTAACTAGTAGTGATGATGATATACGATAAATCAGAAATAACAGATGAATATTATTGAAGTCTTTGAAAAGTATAAAAAGTACCAGTAATTAGGAATAAGATCCCTCACATACGTTCGGGATGACA
>DQYP01000100.1 GCA_011043375.1 Thermotogaceae bacterium
CCTGAATTTACTTTGCGGAACTTAGTGTGCACTTTGTGACCCTTTGTGGTTCGGCCATTTATTTACCACAAAGAAGCACAGAGACAAACACAAAGTAACACTAAGACTTTTGAGACAGCCTTAAGGCTTTCATCTAAAACTTAGTCCGTATGCCAAATCCAATTGTTCGTGGTCTGCCCATTGCATAAATCGTACCCAATTCAGGGTCTTCATACCAGAATGCCTGCCTGATCCGATCATCCAGCAAGTTATCAACAAATATATATGCTTCTAACCATTTACGCTCAAAACCAACTCTCAGGTTTATGGTGCTGTATGCAGGATTTTCATCAGGATCCACAAGTGCTGTGATAGATTTTCCGGTATAATTGTAATCAGCACGGGCAGAAAGAAATGAGTATTTTGAAACAGGAAATCTATATTGGCCAGCTACATTGAAGCCATATTCGGGAACAAACGGCAAATCAGCTCCTTTTTCTACTACATCAAATAACTCTTCACCGGTTTCCTCATCAAAACCTGCCGGTAGTTTAATCTCGACATCTGTTTTGGCAATAGTATAATTACCTCCTACAACAAATGATAAACCTTTTAATGGTAACCATGATATTTCTGCATCTACTCCTGTTGTGTGTGCTTTACCAACATTTTCTACAACATTTAATGAAGCAAGTGATCTGGTTATCATCTGCATATCTGTCCATGAATTATAGAAAAATGCTGCATTTGCAATTACTTTTCCTTTAGCAAAAGCTGACTTTACACCTAATTCATAATTCCACAGTGATTCCGGGTCATAAGAAGTAGGGGCTCCTTCAAACATGAACGCAAATAAATTCTGTCCACCACTTCTAAATCCTTTGGATGCAGATAAGTATGTAATCACGCTCTTGCCGGGCTTATATGTTAAAACAAATTTGGGGTTTAAAACTGTGGCATCCCCTTTGTCTTCCACTTCTGTTGGTGGCATCCCGGTTTGTAAAACCGGAAATATACCATTGCTTAAACTGGTAAAATCACGTTTTTCATTAAACAAACGTATTCCTCCCAAAATATTTAGTTTAGGGGTAATATCATAACTTAGTTCACCAAATAAAGCCATTTGCTGTACTTTCCGTGAGTATTCATTAACAAAAAGACCTTCAATACCCATGCCACCTAAGCCCATTGCATCAAGCAAAACATCTATGGTTTCCTGGGAAATTGCAGGATCAGAATCTCCAATATCCTGTCCGGTCATATCATAGTTTTTATAAAACACGCCTGTTGTCCACTTAAAACGGCTTTCGTTTGATGAAACCAATCGTGCTTCGGCTGTAAAAACATTGTAATCTTCTTCATTATCTGTCCAAACACCATCAAATGGCCCTTCGCCTACCAAACCGAAAAGATAATCAACAGTTGGTATGATGAAACCTAAATCAACTGTCTGATCTTTTTTGTGGTGATAATAAGAACCAGTAACAGTTAAATCTGCAAATTTGAAATCATAAAAGGCAGAAAGATTATAAATTGAATAATCATCATTCAAGTTTTCTCTTACTGAAGTACTTTGCTCTAAATCATTATTAGCTGTAAATTCACCACCAATTTTTGAGCCGGAGTAAATAGCAGATGCTGTAAAGAAAAGTTTTTCCGTCGCGAGATATCTCAATCCAACACGTCCACCAAAAGTTTGATAGTTATTTACATTATCAACACCAATACCAACATTATTAATATATCCATCGTCGTTTTGATAAAAACCGGTTGCGCGTACCGCAAGTTTGTTTTTTACCAATGGTATATTCGCCATACCATTTATATTATAGTTCAAGCCACCGTTTGTTGTACTGGACAACTCAGGGTCAATCCTAAACTCAGGTTTATTTACATTGGGCTTATTCGTAATCATTTTTATTGTTCCTGCCATCGACCCTTCACCGTACAAAGTTCCTTGTGGTCCACGCAAAACTTCAATACGTTCCATATCAAAAGATGAAATTGCCGGGTTCAACCCAAATTCAGTTACTGGAGCCTCATCAACATAATAACCAATAGTTGATGCCCAACCTGAAACCGGGGCTATTCCCCTTATTGAAACAGTGTTCTCAATAGGATTTGGCGATTCTAATTTCACCCCCGGTATGGTATTTATATAGTCTCTTATGTCCGTCGCACCTATTTGCTCCAGTTGACGCCCTGATATGGCAGATATTGACTGGGGAACATCCTGAATCCTTTCAGAACGTTTTGAAGCAGTTACTACAATTTCTCCTAAAGAAAGGTCTGTTTCCACCAGTTCGAATACTAAATCTATTGTTTTCCCGTCAACAACAGTTACCTTCCTGGTTTGTGATACGTAACCAAGAAAAGAAACCTCGAGAGTTTGCTCTCCAGCCGGAACATTATCAAGGGTAAATGTTCCACTGTTATTAGTTACTGTACCTGTCTCTGTTCCGGTAATCAAAATATTTGCACCGGGGAGCGAAGTACCACCATCATCAGTAACAATTCCCTTTATTGTCCCTGTTTGGGCCATTAGAATTTGTGAACTAAATAAAAGTACCAAAATCATAACTCCCACTTTACTGAATTTAAAAAGTAGATTTTTTTTCATTTTTTAAATTTTTGAATTTGAATTTATTTGAAACCTATTATTGATTAATTTAATACCAAACATTTAAATCATCCATTTGCTGCTGTAATTCACATAATTGTTTTGCGGACTTTTCTCCGCCCATCTTTATAAATTCGTGAATAATAGAATTAGATACTGAAAAGGCACTTACAGCAGAACTATAAACAAATTCACCACAAACCGCTGTTACTAATTTATGATCGGCAAACTCAAGCAGGGGTGATACCTCACTATCAGTTATGGCCACGGTTGTTACACCTTTAGCCTGTACTTTTTTTAAGGAATCGACTGTTAGCCGCATGCATTGGCCAAAGCTTATACCAATTACAACATCACCGGGCTTGCAGTGGCGGAGATAGTCAAACAGGAAAATATTTATATTCATTATTTCCAGCACACCAGGATGATAAGTCCGAAGCTCCCCACCCAAAAAACCGGCGATTGAACGTGAAGTACTTTCAAACCCTATTATGTAGGTACGTTTCGAATTATAAATTAAGCTGGCAACCTTTTCAATAGCCTCAGTTTTTATTTTAGCAACTGTTTCATTCAGCACCTCTATATCTTTTATTAAAGACTTTTTGATGATACCGGAATCACTGGCCGTATTTTCTAATGATTTAAGTACAATTTCATAAGGATTTTGCTTTTGCTTAAAACTTTTTTGTTTATCCTTTTTCAACTCATTATAACCACTATAACCTAAATCTTTTGATGCGCGAACAATGGTCGCTGCATTTACATCCAGTTTTTTTGCAAGATCTCCGGTAGTTGATATGGCAACATCATCCGGATTATCAATAATGTGTTTAATTACTCGTTGTCTTTTTTTTGGGAGAGAGGAAATATCCAATGTCATAATTTGTTATTTATTTCTTGTAAGTAATTGTATTAATGGTGCATATCTGTCTTCAGCAACAAAAAGCCCCCATCAATTACACGGCTAAATTAATCATTTATTTTAATTATGCAATATTTATTGCATATAATATAATATGCAATATTTTACTACATTTGCAATTTATTATAGTGTGCTCTATTTGGTAATTGAAAAGGAGGGGATTAAATATGAAAGATCAACGAATTGAAAAATATGCGGAACTGCTTGTAAATAGAAATTTTAATAGTGGAATAAAAAGTTAAACAATATCTAAAAGTAATTATCATGAAGAAATTTGCTCAAAATCACCCATTCTGGTTCTTTTATATTATAGCATTTGTGCTCTTTCAAGGAGGAATAGCACTGGGAGTTATGCTAATGCCAGACTTCATGGAAGTGTCAATGGCAAAAATGGAAGAATTAGGACTTAACCATGGCAATGTAATAATTACCATATTGCTAATGTTTGAGAATCCAATCTGGATACTCGGATTAATTATTCCCGGTGCACCTGCAATTGCAGCCGTTATTGCAACAAAAGTAATAGGCAAACCAGGCGCAATGAAAGAACTTTTTTGCAAATTTAATCCTGTAGGAGAAGGAATAAGTGGGAAAGAAGCATTAAAACAATACGGCATTTTATTAGTGTATGCCATTTTAGTTATTTCAGCCGGTTTAGCCTATTCTTATTTTGTGTATGGTGAAAGCGGATTGCAAACAAGTTTGAATAACCTACGGGCAAATTCACCCCTTTTGATGGTGGGTATGTTTCTATTGGCAGTTTTTACCGAGGAAGGAGCCTTACTTGAAGAGCTGGGCTGGAGAGGATATGCGCTACCTATATTAATGAAACGATTGAAAACTCCACTAAACGCAGCCATTGTTCTTGGTATTGCATGGTCATTCTGGCATTTTGGGCGAAATGTTTTATCGTTGATTTTTGGGATGCCTTTTGGAGATTGGATATTAACCGAAATAAATTTTTTAACTTCTATAATAGCATCAACTATTGTAATTGTATATTTTGTTAACCGACTGGGAGGCAGTATTATTCCTGCTATTTTTCTTCATGGATTAGGAAATTACTGGTTTAATTATATTTTCGACCCCGAAGTTCCTGTTTACTATTTAGGATTCGAATTTGATACCATTTTACGTGTACTGGGGGCAAGCATAATACTTATAATAGCAGGCAAGCAACTTGGGTTGAGAGGTGAAAAATTACCCGACATTCAACTCGACATCAAATCAGAATAGATAAAAAATACAATAGTGAATAAAATGATAAAATCATGTCTATAGTATGAGGAAAATAACAATCACCAAAATTGACATATATAATCTAAAAATTCCATTAGCAAAGCCATATTGGGTTTCGTATGCTTTATTCGAACATGCAAATAATACTGTTATACGAATCCATACTAATACTGGTATTTATGGAATAGGAGAAGGTTGTCCCGGGACACGAGTCACAGGTGATACACAAGAAACAAATTTTGAAATGGCGAAGTTGTTGGCAAAAACTCTAATAGGTAAAAACCCTTTAGCCATTGAAGAGCGAATGCGTGATATTCACCTTCTTTTAGATTATAATACTACCGTAAAAAGCGCTTTTGATATTGCACTATATGACTTATTAGCAAAACAGGCAGAACTTCCTCTTTATGCTTTACTTGGAGGTGAAAACCGCACATTATATACCGATTATACTATCGGAATTGATGAGCCTCAAGTAATGAAAAAAGAAGCACTGGAATATATCCAAAAAGGATACCCTGCATTAAAAGTAAAACTGGGAACAAATAAAAAAGATGATGTAGAGCGAATACGAATTATTAGAGAGGCAATTGGCGATGATATTCCAATTCGCATTGATGCCAATCAGGGATGGGATGTAAATACAGCCATACAAACCTTGAGAGAACTTGAAAAGTACGATATTCAGTATTGCGAAGAACCTGTTGCTTGTTGGGATAATAAAGGACTGAAAAGAGTAAGGGATAACAGCATTATTCCAATTATGGCAGACGAATCTGTACATGATCATCATGATGCTTTTAGATTGGCAGATATGGGAGCCTGCGATTTTTTTAATATTAAACTTGCCAAATCAAGTGGTATTCATACTGCTTTAAAAATTAATGCTATTGGTGAGGGTGCCGGTATCAAATGTGTAGTAGGCTGTATGGACGAAACTCGTCTGTCTTTGACAGCTGCTGCTCACCTTGTTTCTGCCCGACCGAATATTGCTTTTGCTGACTTAGATTCTCATTTATTTTTATCTGAAGACCCGGTAGAAGGGGGGATGATTGAGAAAAATGGAACTATTACATTGCCTGACACACCTGGTCATGGAGCGGATATCCCGCAAGAAAAGTTGAATAATTATGAGTCGATAACAATAACTGAATAATAACTTTAATAAATAGAATTATGTCAATAGAAAAAAAATTAGAGAATGTAGGACTTGGGACAAAGTCTGTTTGGAGTGGTGAAACAGAACTGTTTTATCAGGGTGCAACGCAAGTGCCCATAGTACAAAATGCGACTTTTGGTTATAGGGATATTGATATATGGTATGATGTGGCCACCGAGAAAAAAGAAGGCCATATCTACAGCAGGAATACGAACCCTACACTGCATGTTTTTGAAGAAAAAATGCGTATTCTGGAAGATGCAGAAGCAGCAACAAGTTTTGCAACAGGAATGGCAGCCATTAGCAATACGCTGTTCACTTTACTTTCGCCAAATGATCGTGTTGTTTCGGTAAAAGATACTTATGGTGGCACAAGTAAAATATTCATGGAGTTTCTCCCGCGCTTCAATGTAAATGTAGAACTATGTGAAACAACAGATTATGACGCAATAGAAAAAGAAATCAAAAAAGGTTGCCAGGTGGTTTACATGGAAACTCCAACAAATCCTACACTAAAAATAATGGATTTAAAACGCCTTATCAAAGCAGCTCACGCTCAAGGTGCAATTGTGGTTGTTGACAATACATTTGCAACACCCGTAAACCAGAAACCTATTAGCCTGGGTGCCGACCTGGTTCTTCACAGTGCAACTAAATTCCTGGGAGGCCACGCTGATGCGATGGGTGGAATAGTTTGTGGCAAAAAAGATTTGGTTAAACGGATTTACCATTTCCGTGAAATAAATGGGGCTACCCTGGGGCCTATGTCTGCATTCCTTTTAATAAGAGGACTTAAAACTCTTGAATTACGAATCCATAAGCATAATGATAATGCAATGGAATTGGCTAAATACCTTCAAACACACCCAAAAGTAGAAAGTGTAAATTACCCTGGCCTTGAATCTCACCTAAATCATAAGATTGCAAAAGAACAAATGATGGGCTTTGGGGGTGTATTATCTTTTACCCTAAAAGGAGGGTTTGATTCTGTTAGCAAATTACTTCCCCTGTTACAATTTGCCCACATGGCAGCTCATTTAGGGTCGGTTGACACTATCGTTGGTCCTCCAAAAGTAGCCAGCCATGTTGAAAATACGCCCGAAGAACGAAAAATGCTCGGCATACCGGAGGGCTTAATCCGTTGTTCGGTCGGTATCGAAAATATTGAAGATATAAAAGCTGATTTTGAACAGGCATTATCTAAAATATAGAAACTGAAAATTAACAAGATGAGAAACAACAATTTGATATGTACTTGTTGTTTCTCATCATTAATTATTTATTCATATAAGATTTAATTATGGATTCAATCTATTATCATTCTACTAATGGAACAGCAAGACCTGTCACATTCAGCGAGGCATTGCTAAAGGGGCTCGCTCCTGATAAAGGTCTTTACTTACCTCAGGAAATACCAACATTTTCAAAAAAGGAGATAAGCAGTTTTAGCAGTAAAGAATACTATGAAATAGCATTCGAAATAAGCCGCAAATTCCTGAAAGGACAAATTGAAGATAAGGAGTTGTTGTCAATGCTTAAAGAAGCCTATAATTATGATGTTCCACTTGAGCAAGTATATGACAACAAATATATAATGCGCCTTGATCAGGGGCCAACAGCCTCATTCAAAGATTTTGCCGCACGAATGATGGGAAGGCTCATGCAGCATTATCTTAAAAAGGCAAACAGCAAACTGTTGATTTTAACTGCCACCTCAGGAGATACAGGCAGTGCAATTGCAAATGCATTTTATGGTCTGGATAATATAAATGTACTGGTTTTGTTTCCTGAAAATGAAGTAACCGACAGGCAGCGAAAACAAATGACTACACTTGGGAAAAATATTAAAATATTGTCGCTCGATGGTAAATTTGATGATTGCCAGGCTTTGGTGAAAGAAGCATTCTCAGATCAGGAATTAGATTACCTGAACTTATCTTCGGCCAACTCCATCAATATTGGCAGATTAATTCCGCAAATTGTATATTATTTCTACTCATACTCCAGACTAAGAAAAAATGATGGTGTTGAAGTAATTTTCTCAATTCCATCAGGGAATTTTGGGGATATGATGGGTGGAGTATTGGCAAAGAAAATGGGACTTCCCATAAAGAAATTCATTATTTCTGTTAATGGAAATGACGAATTCCCAATATTCCTGAAAACAGGAAACTACAATAAGATAGATCCATCGAAAAACTGTATTTCATCTGCCATGAATGTTGGTCACCCGAGCAACCTTGCCCGTCTTGTCGACTTATACAATGGTATTATGAACGAAAAAGGTGAGATATTAAAGTCGCCTGAAATGGAAAAAATGCGCGAGGATATATTTTCAATTAGTGTTTCTGATACGGAAACGAAAGAAACAATAAAAAAAACATATGAACAATACAATGTTCTCCTTGAACCTCACGGAGCAGTTGGCTGGAAAGGCTTAACAGAATATTTAAAACAAAATGAAGCTGATGCGGATAAACTTTGTATTTCATTGGAAACCGCACATCCGGCTAAATTTCCTGAACAGATAATAGATATATTAGGCTTTGACCCTGAATTACCTGACAGCCTGAAAGGTCTTGAAAATAAAAAGGAAGACTA
>DQYP01000072.1 GCA_011043375.1 Thermotogaceae bacterium
GCTCCTCCTATGACATTTTATGGAGACGAACAAACTGTGATGATAGAATTCAAGGAACAGATTCCAAGTGATGTATCGGCTGCAACTGTCACGATAGACGGTTTGACCGATCAATTTGGTAATGTACTCGTGGATCCAATAACAGTAGATCAAGTCCATGTGATAAATACGGTATCAGGAAAATAGTTAAAAATCCCCCCGATTTAAATCTATCGGGGGGATACTTTTTTCTTGATTCAAACAGTTATTTCCTTGGCTCCATCTTCTGATTCTATTTCTTCAAAGGTGAGATCTATGGAGAATTTTTTTCTGAATTTCTCTGCTAAATCCTCTTCAAAGTTTTTTTCTTCTCTTTTAACCAGTGCTATCACTGAACCACCAAAGCCTCCTCCTACCATTCTACCACCAATTATGTCTTTATCTTTAAGATAATCCACTACAAAATCTAATTCTTCGCAGGAAACCTCGTAGAGTTCCTTTAAACTTTGGTGTGATTCATAAAGCAATCTACCCAACTCTTCAATATCACCATTTTCAAGGGCTTCAACGCTTTTCAAAACTCTTTCATTTTCCATCAAAACATGCTTGGCTCTCTTTTGAAGAACCTCAGGAAGAATTTCAATCTCGCTGATCTTAAGTTCTCTGAAACTTTTTTTGTTCAATGTTTTCAGAATCTCTTCACATTGTTTCCTTCTCAAGTTGTATTCTCCTGAAGCCAATGAATGTTTTACGTTTGTATCGATTATTAAAAAACTGTATTCTCCTAAATTCAAGGGCACATATTTGTATTTCAAGGTCATCGTATCAAGAAATATAGCTTGCCCTTTTTTTCCAAAAGCGCTTGTAAATTGATCCATTATTCCACACCTTACACCAACGAATTCATTCTCCGCCTTTTGTCCTATTTTAGCCATGGATTCTTTATCAAGCTTTATACCGTTCACAGTGCTCACAGCGCTTAAAACAGCCAACTCTATGGCCGCAGAACTTGAAAGGCCTGCTCCTACAGGAAGATTGGAGTCTAAAAATATATCCATGCCATCGAATTCGTATCCACTGTTTTTTAAAACCCAGAGTATCCCTTTGGGATAATTGACCCAGAATTTTTCACTTTTATTTTCGATATCATCCAAACCGAATTCATCCATCTCATCAAAAAGGGCGGAGAAGATCCTCACTTTTTTACTCTTGTTTTTTCTGATGGCACAAAAAACAAACTTATCAACGGCAAAAGGCAATACAAAACCATCATTATAATCCGTATGTTCTCCTATTATATTGACTCTTCCAGGCGCCCTAAAAAATCTAAATTTTTTTGCATCTCCAAAGACTTCATTGAGTTTGACAGTATCAATCATCGAGCCTCACCTCAGCATCTTTCAGTCTATCTGCTACCTCTTTTGGAAGAGATGGATTTATGAAATTCCAAGTTCCCGTCTCAACGCTGGCCATCCATTTTATCTTGTCTTTATCACGTTTAGGTGGATAAAATTCAACGTGAAAATGGAAGAAATCTTCAAAATTTTCATTGACATTGAAAGGTTTTTGGAAGAAACACATCATATATGGAAACTCTTGAGCAAATAGTTTGTCATATTTCATGGTCACGGCTTTTAGTGTTTTAGCAAAATCCTTTATTTCATTGTTGGTCATATCCAAGATACTTGTCACATGTCTTTTCGGATAGATATGAACTTCGTATGGAAAACGCGCATAAAACGGAACTATTGCTATGAATCCATCGTTTTGGTATATTATTCTTTCATCCTTGGCGATCTCTTCACTTATGATTTCACATAGAACGCATTTCTTATATTGAGAATAATGTTCTTTCATAGAGTCCAATTTCGCTTGAATCCTTTTGGGAACAAATGGAAAAGCATACAATTGGCCATGTGGATGTGATAATGTTGCCCCAACTTCTTTGCCACGGTTTTCAAACAGAAATATATATTTCACAGAATTGAATTTGGAAATTTCATATGTCCTATCGCGCCAAACGAGTATCAGTTTCTCGATTTGATTTAAAGACATCCGTGGGAGCGCTGAATTGTGCTCAGAAGTGTACATTATCACCTCACAAACACCTTTTGATTTCATCTTTTTCAACAGGTTATTTTCTTGAACGACTTCTGGAGCATCCATTTTCAGAGCCGGAAATCGATTTTCAAATGTTGCAAGATCGTAGTTTTTTTCAAGCTCCAAAACACCCGGACAAAGAGGACATGCATTCTCAGAAGGCAAAACCGGTCTTGCACGTCTACTTGAGGAAACCATGACCCATTCATCTGTAAGTGGATTGTATCTTATCTCCATCATTTTGAATCACCATCCCAGTAGTAATTTACCAATCTATTGTCGTCTTTCCTTCTAATTCTCTCCACTTTTAATTTCCTGACCTGATCCCTTACAATAACAACATCTCTCGCTGGGACCTTGATTGTTTTACTTTTGATGCCAGTCCATTGCTTCGCACTTTTTGGTATCTCGATCTCCAAATCCTCATTTTCAAGATTTGCAATCATTATATAGTTTCCATTTGGCAAGCCTTTCACACCTATGACATATACCTTTTTGTCGGTTTGAAGATTGAACACCCTCGGTTCACCATCACATAGTTTTAAAGATTCTTTCAATATATTCAGACCATCTTCATCAACATTTCCCATATCATCACTTTCGATTATCATGTTACTCAGTGCTGCACTGACATATGAGTACAATCTTCTCATACTTTTCGAAAGATTCGTATCTTTGCCTCTCAGCAGTAAACAGTCCGGATCATTGTTCCACCATCTTTTGTGCATGAAATATCTTGTAACAACATTCCTCAAGGCTACCTTTGCATTTGGAAAGGGTGAGACAATATCTTCAATCCAATTTGGAGATGTATCTGCCCCGATTCTCATTCCATCAACTAACCCCACGCTTGGCAAAAGCGGTGCACCACAACCAAGCAAGAAAGAACTACCAATTGCTTCTCTTATTACTTTCAATCCTGTCCTATATGCTTCAATTGGTGAAACTTTTTTCTTCCTCTCACCTGGTATTGCTCCAGAAAAGAGAAAATCGATTTTGAAGTAATCGAATCCAATTCTTTTTAGTTCTGTGAATAAATCTTTAAGCCAATTCAAAACCTCTTCATTCGATAAATCAAGTCCATATATATTTTTCTCCCAGTTTCTAAAAGCGATCTTTGGAGCGCCATTTTCATTTTTCACAAGCCAATCCTGGTGTTCCAAAAAAATTGACGAAGTTTCAGAAATACTGAAAGGTGCAAGCCAAATACCAGCGATGAACCCTGCTTCTTTTATGCTCTTTACTATTCCATTTAAACCCTCCGGGAATTTGGAATTTGTTTTGAGCCAATCACCAATATCTTTTTGATATCCATCGTCGATTTGAACGAAGCGATATGGAATTCCTTTTTCCTCTCTTAGTTTTTTAAGAATTCTTACATTTTTCTTCAATTCATCATAGTTTATGTTGGTAAAATATTGATACCAACTGCACCAACCAACACGAATCTCCTTATCAGAGTTTAACTTGTTCTCATCGGCAACTAAGGAACCGTAAGTCTCCAACAGTTTTTCCAATTCATTGCCTTTTAGCACGATCACAGGTTCTAAAGTTATTTTCTCACCCGGTTCAAGCTCCTTTCCAAACAAATCCACATAAACTGAGATACTTTTCTTATTTTTATTATAAACAAAGAAGTTATGAGACACCTCAGATTTAAGAAATCCCATGAAAGTATCTCCATAAGCTATAAAATAATCGCTCATAAGATTTTCAGGATTGGAGAATATTTTCGGTTCGGGTGTGAAAGCCAATATGAAATCCTTTGAAGGAGGATTTTCAAAGTACTTCGAGATGTCAAGAGTGATAGGGAATGAATCGCAACTTCCCCAGCTCTGCCAATTGTTTAAGAAAATTTTATCAACATTGACTGGGATTTCAAAGAGTTTCAATAATCTATAGCTTTTTTTGGTATTTTCAAGATTTACAAGCTCGAATTGTAAAAGACAATCCTTGTTTGGAAGTGTGAATCTTTCTCCAAGAATAACCCTGTACCTTTCCAAGATGATCACTCCTTTGAAATGATATTTGAGATCAGCATTTTTGATAATTCTGAATTCTTGAGTGTTGTAAAAATTTTAGATTTACCATTCTCGTTTTTAACATACAACAAAGTTCCAATACCAAATCCCCAACCTATCACTTTACTAATTATAGAATTTCTCGTTGAGAATTTCTCCAACTTTTTTGGGACAAGTATATATTCTGAAACCAACTCATTCAAGCCCCAGAGAACAGCACTTATGTTAAGATCTCTCAACGTGTTGAATATCGTAAATCCACTTATCCAATCACATCTCCAATCAAGGTTCCCAAAGATTCTTTTGCTTTCGTGGACCACTTCGAAATTGTCAATTTTCACTTTTTCGTCGCTTATCCATTCAATTTCTTTATGTAATTCTCTGATTTCCAATTTCATGATGGGATAAAAATTCCTTGATAACATTTCGCCACCGTCAAAAATTTCAACAAATATATTCTGTTCTTCATCATCGATGGTAAATTCGAATTTTCCAATGTTTGATAATTTGAATGGTTCGATCGATAACTGGATTTCCTTTAAAAACCTTTTTTCTGTTCTTACTACCATTTTTCCATCAATTTTTTTGTTTAACATATTTGAAATAAAGATATCTGCTATGTATTTTGAATTCTTCAGCAAGGAAGTGTGATTCTTTATGATGCCTAAAACTCCTGTGTTTAGAAACCTAATATATGGATAGAAAAATTTGGGCATTCTGTTGTAATCTAATAATCCGTTGGCTTCCCAAGCTATATCCGAAAACTCGGTTATTACATATCCTACTATCTCTGGATGCAATCTTATAGTTTCTATCTGATACTTTAAACCCCAAAATTGGTGTAACTGTGTTTGAAATATGAAATCCTCGAGGTTATGGAATCCATAAATATTTTTCATAATTTCTTCTGGGGTAGATCCATCAAAAACCATTCCCATCAAAGCTACAGGATAACTTGGCCAATTGAATTCCCATGTTCTTTGATCTGGTAACCCCCAAACTCCAAATTCGGACAATACTTTTGGTAATATTTTTTCGGGCTTTTTCAGGAAAGTTCTAAATTTACCAGAGGCAAATTTTTCAACTTTTTCTTTCCATTGTTTGTTGTGATATGGAAAAGAATGATAATAATGATAGTCATCGATATCCGAAACAACATGTAAGTTTCCAACACAAGCGGAATTATCAACAAAAAGACGTGTCGGATCTATTTTCTTAGCTTTGTGATAAAAAGAAACCAACCAATTTTTGGTTTCGTCATCGATATTTTCTGAGATTTTAACTCCCCAGCTTTCGTTTATCAGACTCATGATTATAAACGATGGATGGTTTGCATGTCTCTTTAAAGTATTTTCAAGCAAATATTCAAGGTATTTTCTTGATTTTTCATCAAGTTCGCGCGCATACGGCAAATCTATCCAAACAAGTATTCCAAGCTCATCCGCGATTTCGAGATATAAATCATCTGGTATCTTCACATGATATCTCAAAAGGTTCAATCCCATGTCTTTTGCTTTAGTGAGTTCTGAGAGCATTTTCACTTTATCTCTTAAACTGTAGTGGGTATCTGGATAAAAATTCTGATCCAAAGCACCGAATAGATATATAGGTTCACCATTAAGAAGTAGTCTTCCATTTTCGATTTTTACATACCTGATTCCGAAACGTGATTTGAAAGAATCCTCGTTATTTCCATCTTTGAAATTTACGATAATCGAGTAAAGGTTGGGCTTTTCTGTTGACCAAAGTTGTGGATTAGGAATTTCGAATTCAATCTTTCCTTTGTTGAATTTTCTATTCAATACTACGATATCTTGCGGATCTAGGACTGTTACTTCAAATTCATAATCCTTTCCGTCAGAAAATTCAACGAAACAATCGACGGTTTTTAAATCATCCTTTGGGTAAATTGTGACTGATTTTATATAAACTTCATCAACCACCCAGAGTTCCACATCTTGTATTATTCCGGTAGAATTCCCATACCAGTCCTGTTTGCCTGCTACTCTCTCTGGATGTTCGGATATATCGTAATCAGAAACTTCTACGATTAGTTCATCGGTACCATCGAAGTTGAGAAAATCAGTGATTTCTATTTCAAAAAGGTCGTATCCATTTGTATGTTCGAAAACCTGTTTGTTGTTAACAAAGATCTTGGAATGATAATCCACACCATGAAATCTCAAAAAGACCCTCTTTCCTGATACGTTTTTAACCTCTTTGAGCACTCGTTTGTATGAACCATGCTCGAATACTGGGTTAGGATAACTTCTTACATTCAATGGAAAATTGTGCGGGATTGATATATTTTTGGATGTTCCATCATCGGTGGTAAATAACCAATTATCTTTGAGTTTAATTCGCATCCTTTATCCCCTCCTATTCTTTTACTTTGGGCAGGCAATCTTTTCTGCCAATGGCAAAGGTTCACCAAAAAGTGGAAAATTATTTTTATCCCATGTGAATTTCTGAATTCTCGTACTTCTATCACGCATACTATTGTAAGACATACTTTTAGCATGATAAGCTATCCAGTATTCTCCTCCAGGAGTTTTAACAAAAGAACAATGTCCTGGACCCCAAACTTTATTTCTATCCGATCTTTTAAATACAGGTTCAGAGATTTTTTCCCAATCTTCTGGGTTCAATGGGTCTTCACCTTTAAGAATCAGCATTCCTAAACAATAATCTGGCGTCCAGGTGGCACTTGCAGAGTAAATTAAGAACAATCTTCCATCCTTGTATAAAAATTCTGGACCTTCGTTTATGGGGGCTCCATTTTTTTCCCATTTATATTCAGGCTTTGAGATTCTCACTCTTGGATAGCCTACTTTTGTTGGATTAACTATTGGGGCAATATATATAGACTGACCATATTCATCAAATTGGGACCAAGCTATGTAGATTTTCTTTGTAAGTGGATCTTGCCAAACGGTTGGGTCTATTGCAGGAGTTTCTGGAATAAGCAAATCTTTGTATTCATAAGGCCCCAAAGGAGAATCGGTTTGGCTTTCTAAAACAAACAAACGCATGGAACTTTCTCTGTAATCTCTTTCCAAACAACCGCAGGTATAGATATACCATCTACCATTTATTTTATGAAGTTCTGGAGCCCAAACGTTGGACTTTATTTCATTTCCACTCAGCCAGATCATTGTTTTCCTTGCCTTTCCAACATTTTGCATTTTTTGGGATCTTTGCAACCATACCCCATCACCCGTTGTTACCATTAAATAATAGAATCCATCTTCTTCATTGTACAAAATCCATGGATCCGGGCTTTCGGAATAGCGGATTGGATTCTTAAAAAAGCAATCACTGAAGATACTATTTGTGAAGAGTGTTATCAAGATGAGAAGTAAATATATCCTTTTCATTTTTTAACACCGTCCCTAAGTTTATCGTATAGGTCTCTCAGAAGTTCTGTTCTTTCTAAATTCAAGGTAGTTACAATCAATTTTCCTTTCCCGTAATTCACTTCGACCAAATATCCACATCTTGCCAAATTCCACCCAATATATTTTCCTATAAGAATTTGTGATTCAGAATCTTCTTTGACAATGATCACGTTGTTATTCAAGTAATCTGAAAGTTTTAAGATTCCTGAAATGTCAGGAAAGATGTCTCTTAACGATGGGTGGAAATAATAAAATGCCCCTATCCAGTTACCTTGCCAGGTTGTTCTATAACCGGAAAAAGAGTAAGCGATAGAGTTAGATGATACAACTTTCAATCTGCCATTTAAATATTCGCCTGTGGATGCCTTCAGGAAAACTATTTCACCCTTTTTAACTTTTTCAAGAGTTTCTGTGTTAAGATTATTCACGATTTTTATCGAGTCATTATCCAACTTATCCTTTTTGAACAAATAATAAAAGTTTCTTCCTACTATTTTTCCGGATTTTTCTTGGACTTCAAACTGGAGGAATTGATAATTATCCTTAATATGAAGTTTTGAGATTTCCAAAGTCGAAAATGCAGGAACATATATTTCAAACTCTCTTTCAAACGCTCCTCGCAATATTAGTTTACCTTCTAAATCATTCTCTGAAATGTTAGAAACGAATAATTTTCCATCATGATATATCGGCAAAATCTTTGCATTAAGCCATTTCAGGTAGTTAGTGAAGATCTTTGGATTTCTGTCGAAATCAAGTATTCCATTTGCTTCCCAGGAAAGATCTGTTAGCTGTGTTACTATGTATCCTGTTATCTGTGGGTAAAGTCTCATAACCTCGATTTGATATTTGAGAGTCCAGAATTGCTTCCATTGGCTTTCAAAAATTACCTCTTGTTCTTCCCTATAAAAGATAGATTTGAAATTTCTCATTTTATCGTTTATATTCTCGCCATTGAATATTGGATATTTATACC
>DQYP01000158.1 GCA_011043375.1 Thermotogaceae bacterium
ACCATTCCCCTTTAAGATATCAAACACAATTTTTTTAAATGTCTTACCCCGAT
The DNA here is from genome assembly GCA_011043375.1 of Thermotogaceae bacterium. Lineage (GTDB taxonomy): Bacteria > Thermotogota > Thermotogae > B21-G9 > HyVt-16 > HyVt-16. The sequence goes on from DQYP01000158.1 coordinate 54, forward strand.
GTTTATAATCATCAAACATATCAAAGCTTGCACCTGCTGGGCTCAGAAGAATATAATCGCCTTCCGATGCGACTTTAATTGCCTTTTCTACTGCGTTATAGAATGTTGATTCTATTGAATGAGCTATATTTTCGCTATTGAAATAACCTTTTAAAGTTTCCACCATTTCTCCAACTAAAACAGTATGTTTAACCCTGTTCTTTATTATCTCTATCAGTTCTGAAAAATCCTCATTCTTTTCTTTACCGCTGAGTATAAGGATTATTCGTTTCTCAGGGAAACTATTTATGGCAGCAATGGTAGCCGAACTATTGGTTGCTTTGGAATCATTTATGAACTTTATACCCTTGAACTCAAAGAATTCTTCCAATCTATGTTCCTCGGGCTCAAAATTTTTTAAAATTTTTAATATCAAGCTGTCTTGAATTCCAAAATTTTTCGAAACAGCAATGGCGGCAAGCGCATTGTAATAATTGTGATTGTACTTTAAAACATCAGGCATTTTAAAGAGAAAATTTGAGTGAAAGTACACTTTTTTGTTGGAAACGTCCATATAAAAATCTGCTTTTTCATTGTTCAAAGAAAAATACATTAAATTTCCATCATAGCTAACGCTTCTCAAGATTTCATCATCCATATTTAAAATCACTACACCATCATCCCTACAATGTTTAAGAAGTTTAAGTTTAGCGTTTTTATAATTTTCAAAACTTCCGTGCCAATCTATGTGATCTTGCTTTATGTTCAATATAGCCAAGGCATCGATTTTAAAATCTTTCAAATCGAGTGCTTGAAAACTACTGATTTCCAAAACAGCAATTTGAGGTTTCTTAGGCACATTTAATATTTCACAAAATGGATTTCCTATGTTACCACCAACGAACACCTCATAATTTTGCTTTAACATTTCACCGATCAAACTGGTTGTTGTAGTTTTACCATTCGTTCCTGTTATCACCACGATCTTTGGAACCATGTGAAGAGTTCTAAGGACCCTATAGGTGTATTCCATTTCATTTATGATCTCTATCCCCTTTTTCTCCGCAGCTTTCAATATTGGTAAATTTCGTTTTGCTCCAGGACTTTTTATTATTAAATCACACTTCAAAAGTTTTTCGGAATGACCGTTTTCTTCGAACTCGGTTCCATCATCTATGAATATTTTTTTCCATTTCTTTGGCAAGGAGGAAATCTCCGAAACGAAGAGTTTTTTACCCTTTAAAAATTTATATAATATCTGATTGCTTTTCCCAAATCCTAAGAGACCTATCATCTCAATTAACCCCCAAGACCAATAAAGATAAGAGTAAATTGACCAATGAAAATCTGAAAACGATGCTCTCCTCAGTGCAGCCTTTTAGTTCGTAATGATGATGCAAAGGAGCCATTTTAAAAACTCGTCTTTTCGTTAATTTATACCAACACACCTGAATAACGACACTCAACGTTTCCATAAAAAATATGAACGCAAAAAATAACAAAAACAATTCACTGGCTGTCAAAACCGCAATACTTCCAATTAAACCCCCAAGAGCTATTGCACCTGTATCACCCATAAAGATCTTCGCAGGTTTGAAATTGTAAAACAAAAAAGCACCGACTGTCAGTGAAAGAGTTAACAACAAAGATAAATCTTTCCCCTGAAATTTATAAAAAAAGTAAAGTGGAACTGCAGACGATAAAAACACACTCCCAGCTAATCCGTCAAGACCATCGGTAAGATTGGTGGAATTCGAAAACGCCACAATGACAAAAGCAGCAAAAACATAATAGAATACTCCAAGATCTAATTTTGAATTAATGAATGGCACGATGGTGTATGTGTGTGGGACTATTATCTGTATGAGAAATACTGCCAATGCCGAAAATCCAAATTGAAGTAAAAGCTTTTGATGAACCTTTAAGCCTTCAGCATCTTTCTTTTGAACACTGAGCAGGTCATCTATTAAACCTATGAAAGCGAAAAGAAGTATTACAAAAGATAAAATAAATGTCTCTATTGTAGGATTGATTAAGATTCCAAGTACCACACCTGAGCTTATAAATAACAGACCTCCAATGGTCGGTGTACCTTCTTTGTAATTATGGAGATCAGGTCCCTCTTTTCTGATGAATTGACCTACATTTTTTTTCTTCAAAAAAGCTATATATTTTGGATAAAGATGATAAGTTATTATAAATCCGAAAAACAGAACTATTATTTTGAAAAAACTTCCCATACTTTTTCGATCACCCTTTCCATTTCCACACCTCTTGAGGCTTTGAAATAAATTAAATCACCGGATTGAAGAAAAGAACATAGAAAATCTGTTATTTCATTCAAGTTGGAGCTTTCCATGACGACCTTATTTTTCATGTTGCCAATTGAATATCTTATATCCGGAAAAACAGAATATACAATTGCACAATCTACAGTAGATTCATCAATCAGCCTTCCCAATTCTTTATGAGTTTCTAAGGATTTTTCACCTTGTTCCAAAATCGCTCCCAGAACAGCTACTTTTCTTCTCGCATCAAGGTGATTTATCGTACAAAGTGCCTCTTTCAAAGATTCGATGCTTGAGTTGTAAGTATCATCTATAACAATAAAATCTCCGATCCTTTGGACGTTAAATCTGTTTTTAGGAAGTTCAAAATTCTTTAGAATATCTACACTCAAATCCATCCCAACAGCTTTTACAGCACATATAGCTGCGGTAAGATCCAAAAGCTGTCCACGATTCCATATGCCTTTGAATTCCGGAGAGTGAAATTTTTCAAATATTTTAAAATCAACCTTGGTTGTTAAAACCTTTGAGTTATATTTCCACTTCAAGAGTTTAACGTTTCCGTTTCTCTGACCAAAGAAATAAAATTCGATATTTCTCAAATCCTCAGCTAATTTAACGAATCTTTCATCATCACCATAAAGAATTCCCCAGCCTTTTTTCATGGCCTTTAACATTTTGGATTTTTCAAGAAATATCTCATCTTTATTTTTGAAGTTTCCAACATGCGCACTTCCACTGTTCAAAAAAACGCCAACATTTGGCTCAAAGATTGATACGAGTTTATCCATATCACCAGGTTTACTTATTCCAAATTCAAGAACAAGAATCCTTTCGCGATTATAATAATTCAAAATAGAGAGAGGCAATCCAATTTCCGTGTTCAAATTTCCTGGATTTTTAAATACGGACTCAGCAGTCAAATCGCTCAATAAGCGGTGAATGAGTTCCTTCGTGGTTGTCTTACCATTTGAACCAGTTATACCTATGATCTTGGTATCGACTTTTTTTATGATATTTTTTGCCAGATCTTCGAGAGCATCTACAACTGAATTCACAATTATTTGAATTATCTCAACATCATCTATTTTTCTATCAACTATCGCTACTTTTGCGCCTCTTGAATGAGCATCTTTCACGAATCTATGACCATCCGTTTTTTTACCTCTTAGTGCAAAAAAAACAGACCCTTCTTTACTAACACGTGAATCAATTACAAAAGAATCCAAAACCAATTTTTCAGGGTCTTCATGAAGATTATATATTTCATGCTTTTTTAAAATATCAAGTATTTCCGAAAGCCTTAGCCGCATTTATTCTCTCCTTGATATCCTCCAAGATCTCTTTCGCAACTTCTTTATCATTGAAAGGCTTTTGATAACTCCCATAATCGATGATCCTTTCATGTCCCTTACCCGCAATCAAAATTAAATCCCTTTTGTTAGCAATAGTTATTGCCATTTCTATTGCTTCCTTCCTGTCCTCGATCACTAAATATGGCCTACTTTTATTTACGCCAATTTCGATTTCCTCTAAAATTGTCTTGGGATCTTCGCTTTTAGGATTATCTGTGGTTATGATAGTAACATCCGCAATCTTAGATGCAATCCTTCCCATGATCGGTCTTTTGAACCTATCACCTTCTCCACCTGCACCAAACACCACTATTACTCTGCCAGTGGTTATTTGTTTGGCTGTTTTTAAAGCTTTTTCAAGGGCATCTGGAGTGTGTGCAAAATCTATTATAATCTCTATACCCAAATGTTTATCATGTATAACTTCAAACCTCCCCTCCACCCCCGGAAACTTTTTAAGTAAATTTTTCAAAGTGCTCAAATTGTATCCTAAGTCATTCATGATGGCCAACACAGCCAAGACATTGTAAACATTGAATTCACCTATCAATGGTATTTGAATTTCCCCCGCATCTTTTTCATTTATAAGCAATTTGAAAGATGTACCTTTTTTACTCACTTTTATGTTGGTAGCCATGAAATTAGCTTTGTATTTTATTCCATAGGTTATGAAATTTTCAGGATAGTTGATCTTCTCTTCTATATCGGAATTTATAATTGCCTTTCCATCGCTTTTTAACAAATTAAAAATACTGAGTTTAGTTTTCAAATAATTCTCGAAACTCCTATGAAAATCTAAATGATCGTGGGTTATATTGGTCAATATGGCATAATTAAGCTTTATAGAACCGACTCTGTGGAGTGCCAGCGCATGTGATGAAATTTCCATACTAACAAAATTACCACCTTTTTGCAGCGTTTCGTGCATTATTCTGAAAACATCGATTGATGATGGAGTGGTATTCTTTGAAGGTATAATCTCATCAACAATGATGTCGTTCACTGTACCAATTAAACTACCTTTGATCTTGTGTTTGCTCAACAAATAGTGTATTAGAGTCGCTACGGTAGTTTTTCCATTAGTTCCCGTTACTCCAAAAACCTTGAGTTTCTCATGAGGATCGTTGTAAAAAAATGAAGCTATCACAGCTTCCGCTTCTCTACTATTATTCACAACAATGTACGGAACATCTACTTTTACGTTTCTTTCAGTTATGAGAGCAACTGCACCTCTTCTCACAACTTCTCCAGCTAAAAAGTGTGAATCGAATTTGTAACCCTTTCTGCATATATAAAGTGATCCCTTTTTTACTTTGGCTGAATCTATTTGGACGTTGGTGATTTCAGTATTCAAACGACCGTTTGAACAATTCACAAAATTCTTCACAAGATTTTTCGACTTCAAAACCTTGATTATTTCGCTCAAATACAAAAAATACCCCTCCCTGTGAAATCAATTATATCATCAATTCCTGTTTCTAATCTCCGAGCTCTTCCATTATATACTTCACCATAAACACAGATTTTTCCGAGCATATTCACTTACACTTTCAAAATCCAGTAAAGATCTCAGTAATTGAAATTAAATTTGACTTTCAAGTTTAATTTGTGGTAAACTCGTTTTAAAAATTATAATAGGGGGTGCTTCTCATGAGAAAATTGAAGTTTCTGATTATTGCATTTGTTGTTTTGTTATCAATTGTTTCAATAGCTGCTGAAACGATTAAGATCGCTGCCGTTTTACCATTGACTGGGGCTGTCGCAGCTTATGGTCAACAAGGAAAGCAGGGTATCTTGCTAGCTAATGAGATGTTCCCAGAGGTATTGGGCAAAAAAATAGAGGTCGTATTCATTGATACAAAAAGTGAGAAAGCAGAAACCGCCAATGCTGTTGCGCGTGCGATCGATTATGAAAAAGTCAATGCGATAATCGGTGAGTTGATAAGTGGAAATAGTCTGGCAGGTGGGGCTGTTGCTGATAAAAAGAAAGTACCAATGGTTTCACCTGCTTCAACGAATCCCTTGGTTACACAAGGCAAAAAATACATGTTCAGAGTTTGTTTCATCGATCCTTTCCAAGGAAAAATAGCAGCGAAGTTCGCGTATAATAACCTTGGAGCGAGAAATGTCATAATTTTCACTGATATAGAACAGGATTATTGTGTTGGACTTGCAAACTTTTTCAAAAAAACATTCAAAACTTTCGGTGGAAGTATATATGAAGAATACTACAGAACGGGAGACCAAGATTTCTCGGCGCAGCTCACAGATGCCCTTTCAAGAAATCCTGATGTTCTTTATATCCCAGGTTATTACACTGAGATTGCCTTGATCGCAAGACAAGCAAGGCAATTTGGTTTCAATGGTCCGATTCTTGCGGGAGATGGTGCAGAAGCCCAACAATTGATAGAAATCGGCGGAGATGCTGTTAACGATGTTTACTACACAACCCACTATCACCCGGATGCAGCACAAACCGATATAGCAAAGGTTTTTGTGGAGAAATTCAAAGAAAAATATGGTGAGAGGCCTTCTGCGATGTCCGCGTTGAATTTTGATGCATATTTGATAATCTATGATGCTATAAAACGTGCTGGAAGTGCTGATCGTGAAGAAATTACAAAAGCCCTTAGGGCAACTAAAAGATTCGAGGGTGTTACAGGTGTCATAAAGATGGGAGCTGATGGCAACCCAATCAAATCAGCGGTTATAAATAAAGTTGAAAATGGTGAATTCAAGTTTGTAACTGTCGTTAATCCATAATCAATTATGAAACTCCATATTTCTTCATGGACCTCCGTATAGGAGGTCCATTTCATTAGGAGGTGGAATGTTTTAAATGCGAATGACTCTTCCTATTTTTTTGCAGAACTTGGCCAATGGTATTCTGCTGGGCGGTTTGTATGCCCTGATAGCCATAGGGTATTCCATGGTATACGGGATTTTAAGATTGATAAATTTTGCCCATGGTGATATCTTTATGATGGGTACTTATTTTGCATTCTATGGCATAACCTTGTTTTTTCTACCATGGTGGCTAGCATTTGTATTCGCGATAATAGGTGCAGGAATCTTAGGATTCCTTATCGATAGAATTGCTTACAAACCACTCAGAAATGCTCCAAGAATTTCAGCATTGATAACAGCCATAGGTATGTCCATATTTTTGGAAAGTTTGGCTGTGGTTATTTTTGGTGGGATTCCCAAATCTTTCGCTCCTCCAAGAATCTACCCAAAATTTTTCTCGAAAATGCTTCAAATAGGATCCATAAGAGTTCAAATTTTGACTTTCTTTATTTTAGGAATAACCGCACTTTTGATTACATTCCTCATTTGGTTTGTTTACAAAACAAAAATTGGAATGGCAATGAGAGCCATTTCTACGGATATAGCTACCACTGCTCTGATGGGTGTCAACGTTGATTTCGTGATAGGTATAACCTTTGCGATAGGTTCCGCATTGGCAGGTGCCGGTGGAATTTTGTGGGCAATGAAATATCCCAACGTTAATCCATACATGGGGTTTATGCCAGGTTTAAAGGCGTTCATCGCTGCTGTTATCGGTGGAATAGGTTCCATTCAAGGCGCCATGTTAGGTGGTTTTCTCTTAGGTATGATCGAGATAATGTTGGTTGCATTTTTTCCAAGATTTGCAGGTTATAGGGATATATTTGCTTTTATAATATTGATATTGATACTCATGTATAAACCATCGGGAATACTTGGTGCGAAACTCGAAGAAAAGGTGTGATAGCCATGCAATACAGGAAACTGCCAACTAAATTGAAAGTTTTTCTTACGATCATTTTCATTATATTCATGGCTTTTGTACTGTTTTTATCCCAAAAATTCCTTGATACATATTGGATAAGAATTTTAACGCTCATAGGTATATATGGAATAATGGCCGTCAGTTTGACGTTCATAAATGGGATCACTGGAATATTCTCACTAGGACATTCAGGATTCGTTGCCATAGGTGCATATACCGCGGCGCTTTTGACAATGTCAATTGAACAAAAGCAAATGAGTTTCTTTCTTAAACCATTGATATGGCCTTTAAATTCAATACAGTTAGATTTTCTGAGTGCAACAATAATAGCAGGAATAATGGCGGCTATTTTTGCGTATTTGATAGGTTATCCTTCATTGAGATTGACAGGTGATTATTTGGCAATAACAACGTTGGGATTTGGGGAAATTGTAAGGATTCTCATATTGAATATGATCTCCGTTACGAACGGTCCACTTGGTTTGAAAGGGCTCGAAGAGTATACAAACATTTGGTGGGCATGGGGGTGGTTACTGGTTACCGTCTTAGTCATAGGTAGCCTTGTGAATAGCAGCTATGGGAGAGCTTTGAAGGCTATAAGAGAGGACCCTATAGCAGCTAAGGCAATGGGAATAAATGTTACCAAACATCAATTGATGGCATTCGTTGTGGGGGCATTCTTTGCTGGAATTTCCGGTTCTTTATACGCACATTGGCTTACGACCATAGATCCACGTCCACAAACTGTTGGTATCCTTTTGACTTTCAACGTCTTGATCATGATAGTTCTCGGTGGACTTGGAAGTATTACCGGTGCAATATTTGGTGCTGCTGCTTTTGCC
>DQYP01000219.1 GCA_011043375.1 Thermotogaceae bacterium
AAAGAAATAATAGCGATTGGTAACAAGGCGAGAGAAATGGTAGGAAAAACTCACGAAGATATAGAAGCAATTCACCCTGTAAAGAATGGGGCAATAACAGATCAAAAAATATTTGAAAACATTGTGAGAAAGATTTTGAAGATGGAATCCAAGGTTTTTTTTACCAAGCCTAAGATATGTATATCAATTCATTCGGGTACGACCAATGTGGAAAAAAGAGCTCTGTATGAAGCCTCTGTAAATGCTGGAGTAAAAGAGGTTTATTTTATTCATGAAACCCTGGCATCTGCAATCGGTATAGGTATGAATGTATCGGAAGCGAAAGGGATTCTGTTGGTTAATATCGGTGGCGGGACAACGGATATTGCTGTTATTAGTCTTGGAGGAATAGTAATTGGTGATACCTTAAAGGTGGCAGGTAAGAGTATGGATGAGGCAATAATGATGCACATAAGGCAGAGGTACAATATGATGATTGGTGAAAACACCGCTGAGGAAATAAAAAATAAAATAGGAATTGCACATCCTGACGAAGAAAAACTATCATTAGAGGTCAAAGGAAGAAAAATAGTGGATGGTTCCCCAATGGCTATAACTGTGAATTCAGAGGATGTATATGAGGCTATCTTTGACCCATTGAAAAACATAACTTTACGGATAAAAGAGGTCATTGAAAGAACTCCACCGGAATTGATATCCGATATTTTAGAAGATGGAATCGTTCTAACGGGCGGAGTTTCATTACTTAAAGGAATGGATAAATTCATTAGCGAATCGTTAAATATGAATGTGAAGAAGGTGGAAAATCCAATAAGCTGCGTGATTGAAGGAATGGGGTTCGTGTTTGGCTCAAAGAAATTACTCACTGAGATCTGTGAAAAGGTAGGTTGATTTTGATCTTCTTGGGGTGATGATATGGTTAGAGGTATATACACCGGTGCGATGGGAATGTTGGTAGATATGGCTAGGCTTGATACTATAAGCAATAACCTTGCTAACGTCGATACAATTGGTTATAAGAAAGATACACCTGTTTTCAAGGCATATTTAAATAGAAACGTATATATGATGGATAGAAAAAGTCAAACTATAAAGCCGGTGAAATTCATAGGGAATTTGGAACAAGCCGTAATACTCGATGAAGTAAGACCAGCCATGGTTCAAGGACCAATCATTCACACTGGAAATAAGAAGGATTTCGCGATAGACGGTTTGGGTTTTTTTGTTTTACGTTCACCCGATGGGAAGCTTTTCTATTCTCGTGCAGGTAATTTCAAGACTGATAATCAGAATAACTTGATCGATGATAATGGAAATTTTGTTCTCGATAATGAAGGAAATACTGTTAAATGGAATGAAGAATATACTGTGGATGAAAATGGCTGGGTTTATGACAAACAAAATAAGAAACTTTTTAGATTTGGTATAGTTAGATTTTCTGATCCGAGTAAACTTGAAAAGTATGGTTACAAACTTTTTTTGCAAACTCAAGAAAGTGGGATACCGGTAGAAGATGTAGACTCGAAGGTTATGCAGGGATTCATCGAAGGTTCAAACGTAAACGCGCTCAATGAGATGATAAAAATGATAAGTGCAATGAGACATTTTGAGATAGCACAGCGAATAATTACTACTGAAGATCAATTGTTAGATAGGGCAGTCAATAGTGTTGGAAACATTCGGGGGTGAAGTTAGACTATGATGATATCGCTCTACAGTGCAGCTACGGGAATGGGGGTTCAACAAACCAAGTTGGATACCATCAGTAACAATCTCGCTAACGTTGATACAACAGGTTACAAAAAGATCAGAGCAGAATTTGAGGATCTTGTTTATCAATATTTTAAAGATGCGGGGATTCCCACTGCTCAGACTTCTCAACTACCAACAGGAATTTACGTGGGACATGGTGCAAGAATGTCAGCCACCACAAGGATCTTCACCCTTGGAAATCTTGAACAGACAGGCAACGCGCTCGATGTAGCTATTGCTGGGGATGGATTTTTTCAGATACAACTTCAAGATGGTAGAATAGCATATACTCGTGATGGTACATTCAAAGTCAACAGCAACGGTCAGATAGTGACGAGTAATGGAAACCTTCTGGTTCCAAACATACTGGTTCCGAACAACGCTGTATCCATTAACATATCGGAAGATGGTATAGTGAGTGCGGAACTCGCGGATGGAACACTACAAAACCTTGGAAATATAACCCTCGTTAAATTTGTGAATCCAGCGGGCTTGAAATCGATAGGTAACAACCTATTTTTGGCAACGAATGCCTCTGGAGCTCCAATAGAAGGTACACCAAATCAAGATGGTTTTGGTGCGCTACAACAGGGGTATTTAGAAAAATCAAACGTGGATGTGCTAAAGGAAATGGTAGATATGATAACAGCTCAAAGAGCTTATGAAATCAATGCGAGGGCCGTTCAGACTGCCGATGATATGCTTAGAACCATAGGAACACTCAAGCGATGATGAGATCTTTTAAATTTCAAGCGCTCCTTGCCCTCGCCTTCCTCCTTCTGAGTAGTACTTTTTTCTCTAACCCGATCCTTGAATTGAAGGATCGGGTCCTTCTTAATAATAATACTACCATATTTGGAGCTGATGTTGTTAAAAATTCTAATTTTGAAATTCCGGAAATTCTATATAGATTGGTTATAGCCTATATTCCATCCAATGTTAATTATATGGAACTGAGTGCACAAGTTGTTGCAAATTTAATTAGGCAGAATCTGAAAGGGTATGAGGTTCACATCAATTCAGATAAAATAATAATCCAACGCAGAAAAGAAGAAGTGGAGAAAGATTTTGCGAGTTTAAAAGATGTGATCGAAAATTTCAAAAAAACCATCGAAGAAAAGTATGGAAAGGGTGTGGAGGTAATATGGCCACCCTTCGATTCAACTTCTCCAAATGAAAATAATGTGAAATATTCCTACTCATACACCAACGCAGGAAACGGATATTTCAACATACTCGTGAAGGAAATCTCAAATGGCAAGGTGTTAAAGATCAGGAATTTTAAGGTGCACCTGGTACTACAAAGGATGGTGGTTGTTGCAAAAAGAAAAATCAATTATGGTGAGATAATCCAGGAAGGTGATTTGGAATTGAAGAAAGTTAATGTATTTGGTAAAACTTCAACGTTTGTGAGTGATATAAAGAAAGTCGTGGGAAAACGTGCAAAGAGAAATTTTAACAAGGATGATCCTATTGTTTTAGAGTATCTTGAAACTCCACCGTATGTTACCAGAGGACAAGTGATAAGCGCCTATGTCAGCATAGATGGAATCACTGTGACCACGTTTGTGAGACTTATGGAAGATGGAAACATTGGTGAAGTCGTGAGTGCAAGAAATATTGATACGGGACAATTAATTTATGGAGTTGTAGAAAAGGGTCCAAGATTGAGAATACTCGTTGGTGAAAAGAAGGAGGAATAAGAAAAATGAGAGTGCGGTTGGGCACTATTTTCTTGGTTTTTTCGATTCTTTTTCTTGTTCCAAGTTCGCTTTTTCCCAACTCTTTGTGGAACAATTCCAACAACAGTAAATTCAAATATCTTATATCTGATAAAAGAGGAGCCAGTGTGGGAGATATTGTTACCATAACTGTATATGAAAATTCACTCACTTCGAGTAAATCATCGAATCCTGATTTCAAGGGAGGATTGATTTCAGCGATTTCAGGCGTGATCAATAAAATAGGAAATTTCGATCTTTCTAAGTTCATTCCTATAAGAAATAATCCAGAACCTGAAAATACAGAGCGAAAATCGAGTAACGAGACCAAAGTGGTGCTCCAAATCGCTGCGATTGTGAAAGAAGTTTATGATAATGGAACGATATTGTTGGAAGGGAAGAAGAATATAAAGGTTGAGGATCAGGATTTACAAATAATGATAAGAGGTATAGCTCGAATAGAGGATATAAACAGAGATAACACCATAGACTCAACTAAATTAGCAGAAGCAAACATAATATACAACGGAAAAATAATTTTTCAACAGATTCCTGGACAAGACAGATGGTTTGAATGGATCCTTTCAGCGCTTGCGGGGGTGTTGTTCTAATGAAAAAGAAGAAATCGGGAGTAGTGATCTTGGTATTCGTAGTTTTGCTGATCGCGAATCTTTCAGACGGTCAGACGATCAGATTAAAAGATATCGCTAAATTTCGTGGTGCGCGTGATAACCAACTCTTTGGTGTTGGCCTTGTCGTTGGTTTAAATGGGACAGGTGATTCAACAGTTGTACCTTCAACTTTGGCGGCAAATATGTTAAAAAATTTTGGGATGAATTTCTCGGCCAGCGAACTGAAATCTAAGAACAGCGCTATAGTGATGGTAACAGCGGATATTCCACCATTTTACAAAGAAGGTATGAGACTCGATGTGACGGTCTCTTCACTCGGAGATGCCAAGAGTCTCAGTGGGGGTGTTCTTCTTCAAACTCCCCTTTATGGTGCGGATGGAAAAGTCTATGCCGTGGCTCAAGGACCGTTAAGCATAGGTGGTGAAGATGTTGGACAGACTGTGAATTTACAAAAGAGGCATCAATTAGTTGCGTACATTCCACAAGGAGCGATCGTTGAGAAAGAGATACCGATGGAGATCGTTTCTGATAATAGTATAACGTTGATGTTGAATCGACCGGATTTCACAACCGCTGCCAGGGCGGCTCAGGCTATTAACACTAAATTCGAATCACCGCTTGCAAAAGCAGTTGATGCTGCTTCCATAAAGGTTAAAATTCCCAAAGTTTTTGAAGACGATATAATAACTTTCTTAGCAATAGTGGAAGAAATTGAAATTGTGCCAGATGCACCGGCCAAAATAGTTGTGAATGAGAGAACAGGTACAATAGTGTTTGGTGGGAAAATAGAAATACAAAATTGCGTAATATCATATGGAAATTTCAATGTTTCAATAAAATCAACAGGCGATAATACCGTTGAAAGCTTGGTGAATGCCTTGAAAGCTTCAGGTGCTACCCCACAGGATATAATAGCTATACTTCAAGCGTTGAGGCAATCTGGGGCACTTCAGGTTGAGTTAATAGTGATGTAGTTAAAATCACAACAGGGAGGTGTCTGAAATAGAGTTTGGAAGAATTGATTCTTCAGCAAATTTCAAAATTAGAAACATCGAAAATGTTAAAAACGAGAAACTCAAAAAATATGTTGGTGAATTTGTCGGAAGTGTTTTTTCAAATATATTAAAAGAGATGGATAAAACAATACTAAGGAGTGATCTCATAAGAGAAAATAATGCGGAGAAGTGGTTCAGAGAAATGCTGTATGACGAGTATTCGAATTTGTTGGCAAGAGAGAATTTTAAAAGTGTTACTGAAAGAATATTGTCTCAACTTTCTCTAAAGTCTTACAATGTAGCTGTCGATAAATAACAGGGAGGGTGTAACCTCACTGAAGAAAGTGGGGGAAGAGAATATGGCCGATATCAACAACATAAGAAATGTTGATAGTTCAAAGATACCCAAAATTGCCAACAGCAGTGTTGTAACAAAAGTAAACAATGTCAAAAATATGGACAAAAATGTACAGCAGTCTCAAACTTCCGATAAATCACAGAATATAACCGTTGATGAAGCACTGAGAACATTGAAAGAAAAATTGGAAAAACTCTCGAATTTTTTCCAAAGAGAGGCGCAATTCATTTTTGATAAGGATATAGACAAGGTGATAATAAAAATCAAGGATAAGGATACCGGTGAAATAATAAGGCAGATTCCTCCCGAAGTCGCTGTGAAAATAGCGAAAAAAGTCGATGAATTGTTGGGAATACTCTTTGACGAGCTCGCTTAGATTATCACAAGGAAGTGAGAAATATGGATAACGTAAACACGAGTACAGGCCCACTTTTCAGAATAGGTGGAATAGCAAGTGGGTTAGATACTAACAGCATCATAGAAGGTTTATTGCAGGTAGAGAGCCAACGTCTTGAGAAACTTCAGAGACAGCAAGAAGAGCTTACATTAAAACAGAAACTGTTTCAAGAAATTGATGATAAACTTGAAGAACTAATGAACAAGGTTTTTGATTTGAAATTGTCTTCTACTTTCAATGTAAAAACCGTTTCTTCAAGTGATGAAAATGTTGTTACTGCAACTGCAACCGCAGTTGCACAATCCACTGATTTTCAGGTTAAAGTTTTGAATTTAGTTTCTTATACCACTATTGATCCTTCAGAAACTTTTGGAAAAATCCCTACAGCCACGACACAATATTCGCAACTCAATACTCGCGTTACACCAATTGAGGGAACGTTCTATATAAATGGTGTGGAAATAACAATATCATCGACCGATACGATAGACGATATAGTGAACAACATAAACAATAGCTCTGCTGGTGTAACTGCTTCATACGATGAGGCAACTGGTAAATTATTGCTTTCAAGCACTTCACAGATAACCATTTCGAATGGAACGAGTAATTTCTTAGATGTCTTCAACTTAAAAACTGCCCCATTGAACGAGAGTGGAGGAACCTACACTATAGAAAGCACAACTCAAATAGGTGCACTCACAAAAGATACATTGTTGACAACGGTAGCATCAGCAAAGGGATTGTCTTTCAATGCTGGAACAGTGAAGATCAATGGTGTTGAGATATCTCTGCAGGGGACGGAAACTCTCGATGAGGTTTTAGATACCATAAATTCCTCGGATGCTGATGTCTACGCGTGGTATGATGAATCAACGGACAAAGTTTTTATAAGATCGACCGTTGGTGGACCACGGGATATTGTTCTTCAAGATACCGATTCCACTAATTTGTTTAAGATATTGGGATGGGAAAACGGAACTAAAACAGCAGGTCAGAGTGCAAAAATAGATGTTAGTTACGATGGTGGGGCAAGTTGGACAACCTATTACAGTGATACGAATAATTTTGAAATAGCAGAAGGTGTAAATTTAACAGCGATATCTGTATCTGCAACACCCATTGAAGTTAGAATAAGCAACGATGTTGATTCCGTGGTTGAGAAAATATCGGAATTTGTTGATAAATACAACGAGATCATGGATTACATCTATACCAAGTTACACGAGGAGCCAATAAAAGATAAGAATTGGGACGATATGACTGAAGATGAAAAGAAGACAGGACTTTTGAGAAACGATGACACCCTTGATAGAATATTTCAAACTTTGAGAAATTTCATATACACCAGTGTTGATGGCCTTGAATACTCCAGCCTCCTTGAAATAGGAATTTCAAGTGGTGATGAGGGCCAAAATTACGATAATATATCCAAAGGACACATTGAATTGGATGAGGATAGGCTGAGAGAAGTATTATCTCAAAATCTCAGTGCAGTTGAAGATCTGTTCAGAATTGATACCGATCAAACACAAGGAATAGCAGTACAACTTCATTCAACACTCAGGGAATATACAAAATTTGGGGGTTTAATAGACAGTATTTCGGGTATAAATGGTTCTATATCAAGAGAGTTAAGGGATATAGCCAAAAGTATAATGAACGAGGCAGAAAGACTCCAAAAGAAAGAACAAGATCTTTGGAGACGATTCTCAATCCTGGAAAGTTATCTTTCAAGATTCCAAGCCCAGAGTTCTTGGCTTGCCCAAGCATTTGGAAATCAGCAAAGTTAATTGAAAAACAAATGAAAACTCAATAAAAAAACCACGGGGTTCAATCCCCGGTTTTTTTGTTGTATAATAAAAATATATAATATTACTTTACGATTTCACCACATTCTAACCTTCAAAGTACTTCTTTAAACTTGACTTAAGATTCAACAGAAAGACAAATAATAGACCAGCCAAAACTTTATGCTACTGTTAACTAGTAGTGGTTTTGATATTCGGTAAATCGGAAATAGCAGATGAATATTATTGAAGTCTTTGAAAAGTCTAAGAAGTAATAGCAAGTGGAAATAAGATCCCTCACATTCGTTCGGGATGACAAATACATCACATACGTTCGGGATGACACAATACATCGCATACGCTTCGGATGATACAATACGTCACAGTTGCTCAGGATGACATTTTCTTGTTTTTTTGTCATTCCGAGGAACGATAGTGACGAGGAATCTTATTCTAATAAACAATAAGTTTTTTTGTATCAATACTCTTAGTTAACAGAATCAAGGTATTGTGGGGTAGTGCCCCCTATTTAAGGAATAATGAGGTTTTTGAT
>DQYP01000115.1 GCA_011043375.1 Thermotogaceae bacterium
ATTATCCGATAATAATTAAAGGGGAAAGAAGAAAAAATCTTAGTAGGGAGGAGGAGATCAGCCTCTGTAATTACTTATATTAAATGTTTGTAGAAATTTGAAAGAAAATTTGACATCACCATTTTTTTATGCTAAAATTTAGCTAAACATGAATATTAAGGTACAATGAATTTTGTGTATATAATTAGTGTATCAACTCATTTGATTTAACTATAATGAAAAACAATAACCTTTTAGTACCTTTTTAATCTTATTTATAAATAACTAACAAATGGAGGTGTGTGAAGTGAAGAAGATGGTGGGTAGGTTTGCATTGGTAGCAGGGTTGATAGGTGGATTGGTGTTTGGTGCATTTTTGAGTGATGGGATAATCAAGGTAGCACAGAAAAACAGTGATAAAACAACTATATGCACCGTGGATAAAGACAGCAATCGTTTAGCAGGCCTTGCTGGGTTAGTTAAAGACAGAAGTGTGTGAACAACTAAGAACAAAGGGGGGAATAATGATGAAAAAGATGATAAGTAAATTCGCGTTGGTAGTAGGATTAATAGGTGGATTGGTATTTGGTGCGTTTTTGAGTGATGGGATAATCAAGGTAGCACAGAAAAACAGTGATAAAACAACCATATGCACCGTAGATAAAGACAGCAATCGTTTAGCAGGTCTTGCTGGGTTAGTTAAAGACAGAAGCGTATAGAGAGAATCACCCTATATCGATTGACCATTCTTTCAAGTTTATATTTTCGAAAACCTCGTTTATGAGATTGTTCCAAAGTTCGTCAAAATTTTCCATGGCTTTATATATTAAGTCGGTGTTTTTAGTGAGGAATTCGATGAAAGTATTTAAAATAAATGATTTGGATATATTATGACCGTTTTCTTTGAAATATCTTAAAACAGTATCAAAAGATAGTGCATCCCTATACGGCCTATTGCTGGTCATTGCGTCGAATATATCACAGAGTGCAACTATTTGTGCCTCTACTGGAATTTGTTCGCCTGAGATATTATCTGGGTAACCATTCTTACCATTATATTTTTGATGATGGTAGCGAATGATATTCCTTATCGTCACCGGCAAACCGAATTTTTCTGCTATTTCAGAGCCATATATTGGATGTTTTTTTATGATTTCAAATTCTTCTTTACTGAGTTTACCTGGTTTTGTAAGAAGATCAGTAGGAATTCTTATTTTTCCGATGTCGTGGAGTAAACCACCAACAGTTATTTCAAATTTCTTGTCGGCTGGCAAATACAACATTTCCGAAATTTTCAAGGCATAAAATGCTACTCTGACGGAATGTTCAAGTGTATACAAATCCTTATTTTGAATGTTCATGAGTATAGTTTCTATAGTCTTGGATAGAGCCTTTAGGGCCTTTGATAGAATTCTTTTCATTTTCAATGGTGTGAAGGTAAATCCAGATTCCCTTATCATCTTTATGGCTTCAAAGTTATACTTCAATGCTTCAAAATACTCTTTTTCATCGAGTCTCAATTTACCAAAAATCGTGTAGACCAATGCTTTCTCCAAAGGACTGACTTTGTCCAAAAGTTCTAAACATGCATTCAACATATCATAAGCCTGTTCAAAGTCCTTCTCTTCTATCTTGAGTTGTGCAAGAAATGCAAACACCTCAACTAAAAATTTGAACCCCTGTTTTTTATTGAGCCTCCCCGGCATTTCCAAAAGGATCCTTTCAGCTTCTTGGATTTTCCCTTGGTCGACCTTTAATTCCGCTTCCAGAAGATTAACATATATGTCGAGATCGCTATCGGTGGAATTGATACTCTTTATTTTATCCAAAATCTTGATCGCTTCTTCTATATTCCCTTCTTCTTTATACGACCATCCAAGATTGAACAAAATCATCAATTTCAAATTGGAATACTCGTCTCCACGCCCTTCAAGCTCTAAGCTTTTCAGTGCTTTATTGAAAAGTTCTATGGCCTCAGTTGTATTTGATTCTTCATAAAGTTTTATAACTCCCAATAAATTCAAAGATCTTGCATATATATCCACCGAATACAAGCTCAAAGTTTGTGAACTCAATCCCTCAAGGATTTGCCTTGCCTTGGAAATTTGCCCCGAATCTATTAAACAAATCACAATGTTCAACATATTTTTGGCAATATTCTTGTCTTGAGCTTTCATCTGTTCAAAATATCTATTAGATTTTTGAAGATATTCTGTGGAATTGGAATAATCTCCTCTGTAATAAGAGATGTAAGACAATTCCCTCAGTACCTGTGCCTTGTAAAGGTTGTACTCTCTTGTATCCTCGAACTCGTCCAATATTTCTTTGAATTTTTGAATCGCATTCTCTATATTTCCCAATTCCTCATACAAAATTCCCAATCTCGTCAATAAGAAAGCTCTCAGTTTTCTTCCTATTTTTTTCTTTTTCAATAATTTATTTGCGATTCTAACAGCTTCAGGATAATTTTTCGCATTAAATTCCAATATAAATTTTTTAACCAAGGAATCCTTTTTCTCAAAAACTATCACACTTATAACCTCCTTATTATGATAATAACAAAAAGGAAACGAAAAAACAAAATATTGCATATTAGTTGATAACTTTTTCTTTTTAGGAATACATGCTGTATAATCTTATGTAAAGAAAACATAGGAGGTGTTAACGATGTTGAAAAAAATCTTGTTTTTTGCTGTTTTACTCGGCTTATTTTCATCGATCTCAATGGCAAATGTTCTTGATTTTTTACCAGCAAATACTTCAATGTTTATTTATTTTGAAAACAATGAAGCAAATTATACAAAACTGAAAGAAGTGCCATTATTCGATTTCGCACTTCAAAGTATGGGTATCGAGTTCATGATAAGCTTGAATTTGAACCAATTGGCTACATCACAAAACATAAAAGATCCAGCCAAGGTTTGGGATATCTTAAAAGGAGATGTGGTGCTTTTTAGTACGAGCTCTCCAGAAGAAGAACTGAAAAATTTGGAAAGTGAAGCCCCGACATCTCCAAAAGAGGTTTCACCGGATGAACTTTTGAAAAACTTACAATCAATGAATTTTTGCGTTGTGATCCAACCCAAAGGAAATTCAAAGGAAGCGCTCGAAACATTGAAAAAATTACTGAGTGCAATGGAAGTCAACCTTGATGAATTGGGTGTCAAATTATTGGAATATTCTGGATACATACTGCTATCAAATTCAAATGATCTGATATCACAGGCTGAGAAAGCCTACTCTGGTCAGAATAAATTTGCCGATAATCCTGAAGTATCGAAAGATCTGGTAAAATTGCTATCCAAAGACTCATGGATAAAGATATTCGCCAAATCAACGGATCCAGAAAAGTTGCTTAAAGATCTCTCCAAGAGTGATGTGGAAATTCCCGTTAAATATGGCAATTACCTTGGATGGGCCTATTTTGAGGACAAAAAACTCGTTGGAAATGGGCACGTGGACTACGAGATTACAGATGAAAGTTTGAAATTAAAACAACCAATAGCCGATGTTGAAGAACTCGAATCGAAGTTCTCTTTTCCAGGTCAAATATTTATTTTCGCCAATTTGGCAGATGCCATGAAGAGAATAGATTACATATTCGATAAGATAAGTGAAGTAGTTAAAAGTCAAGATATGAGTGAATCCGATGAAGAAGATTTCGATACAACAATGGTCATAGTGAAAAATCTTATAACAAAATTCGACGGAAAGATCAGTGCAGGTGTGAAAGTTGGTCAAAGCGCCACTGCAACAAATTTCGTTGCCGAAGCTGGCTTATCTAAGGTTGATGATGAACTCAAAATGTTCTTGAAAGAATTATCAGAAAAGACCATCGATTACAACGGAAAGACTCTTTATATCCTTGGAGAAGAAGAAGGAATCGAATTTAAAGCATTTGTAGAAGGCAACAAACTGTTTGTAACATCCCTAAATCCGGATGAATTGAACTCTGTTTTGAATCAAGGTGAAGTGGTGAAATCCAACTCTCTGTACAATGAACTTTCACAAAATGAGAAAGGAGCACAGCTGAGGATATTTGCTGATTTGGGACAGATTCTTGCGGAGTTCCTTGGGATGCCAGTGAATTCTGGCTTATTAATAGATACCTTCGTGGGTGAAAATTCTATTGATAATAGATTGATCATAAAGTAAGCAACGCCGAGATTTGACCAAACAGTATTTTGTGGTATAATCACGCTGTAAAAAACAAAAAAACTTGGAGAGGTGGAACAGAAGTGAAGAAGAATATACATCCAGAGTTAAAGCTTGTAAAAGCGAAGTGTGCTTGTGGTGCTGAGTTCGAGGTATTATCGACAAGAGATAATTTGAGAATCGATGTGTGTTCTAAATGTCATCCGTTCTTTACGAACGCTGGTTCCATGAGGTTCGTTGACTCAGAAGGAAGAATTGAAAAATTCAGAAGGAAATATGGAGACAATTATTAATTATTAATACCATTTCCATATCAACTTCAAGAAGGAGGTGCGTTTCTCGGTTGCTTAGTTGGCAATCGAGGCTGGCAGAGCCAGAGAAAATATTATGAGTGTACAGGTTGGTGATACTTTGAAAGGTAAGGTTGTGGGTATAGCAAAGTTCGGAGCTTTTGTTGAGTTAGAAAATGGAGAAAAGGGTTTGGTTCATATCTCCAAAATTTCCAAGGATTACGTGAAGAAGATATCCGATTATTTGAAAGTTGGGCAGGAAGTAGAAGTGAAGGTGATAGGGAAGGGAAAAGATGGCAAGCTTGATCTTTCAATGAAAGATGTTGCTCAGCCACAGGAGGTTGGAGCTGTCAAGAAGGAAGGATCCAGCAATTCCAGCCAAAAGAGTGAAAAACGTGAAAGTCAAAGAGGCCATCGAAGTGAAGACTCTTTTGAGAAAAGACTCGCTAAGTTTATGAGAGATAGCGAGAGAAAATTCTCAGATTACAAAAAAACACGTGAGAAAAAGAGAAAAAGATAGAAAAAAATGATGGGGTGGATCCCCATCATTTTTTTGTTCATCATGGATAACTCTTCAACGATTAGAATGATTGAATAGATATCTAACCACTATTTTAGACCAGCCTTCCATTTTTTCAAACTTATCGAGCAATTCAAATTTGTCAACCCACATTTCTTCGAATTTGTCTTTTTCATTTATTCCATGAAATTCACAGTCCACAACGTAACAAAGCCCCACATGAACTCTACTGACAGGTGTTGAAAGATCATTGATCACTCCTATAAACTCAAGATCGCTCTTTGGTGAAATATCAACCTCTTCGTTCAATTCGCGCCATAGACCATTTTCTACTGCACTCCATATATCTTCTTCATTGTAATCATTTAGATTGATGTGTCCACCGATTCCCATACTATATTTATTGTGCAATCTCTTTTCTCCTTGAGTTTCTAAACGTTTAACTATTAAATACTTCTCATCTGTTTTTATAACAATATACGGTATAATTTGCCTGAAATTTTCATCATTTTCGACAAGATTTCTATCCTTAAAAACTCCCTTTTTTCTAATCAAATTCTTGATTTGCTCTATTTCAACTTTCACTAAACCTTCCTGAAAATCAAGAACTTTCATGAGATCATTTGTTGGGACGATGAGTATCTTCTCCTTTTCATATTCATAAGTCAAACTTCACACCTCCATTATTATATTGTCTATCAATCTGGCTTTCCCAACAAAGGCAGCCACAGCTATCAGTATCTTCCCATCCACCTTTGATAAAGGAGTCAATTCTTTTTCATCAACTATTTCTATGTAGTCAACAATGACCTTATCGTATCTTGCAAAATTCTTTTTCATAATCTCTTTTATCTTTTCGACATCCCTTTCACCATTTTTGATAGCTTGCTTAGCTAAATTCAATGATTCATACAAAGACAACGCCTGTTTTCTCTCTTCTGGTGATAAATAAACGTTTCTCGAACTCATAGCAAGGCCATCATTCTCGCGGACTATTGGAACCTCAATCATTTCAACATCCATATTCAAATCTTCTACCATACGTTTGAGAACCCTGAACTGCTGAGCATCCTTTTGACCAAAATAAGCTCTGGTTGGCTTAACTATGTTGAAAAGTTTTGTGACAATCGTAGCTACTCCTTTGAAATGCCCCGGCCTGCTTCTACCACATAGAACCTCGGTTAACCTTTCAACTATGACATACGTTGCATATCCTGAGGGATACATCTCTTCAACAATTGGATTGAAAACAAATTCCACTCCTTCATCTTCGAGAAGCTTTAGATCTCTTTCCAAATCCCGTGGGTACCTGTTGAAATCTTCATTTGGCCCAAATTGCGTTGGATTGACAAATATACTCACTACAACGACATCATTTTCTTTTCTTGCCTTTCTAACAAGTGATAGATGCCCTTCATGAAGATATCCCATGGTTGGGACAAACCCTATGCTCTTTCCCATTTTTATGAGATCATTGGAAACATTTTTCATTTCTTTAATACTTTGAATTAATCTCATTTCTTCATCTCCTCTTAAATTTATGATTCTGTTAACTAAAAGTATTGAAATCTATCAAAAACCTTATTATTCTTTAAATAGGGGACACCCCCTATAACACCTTGATTCTGTTAGCTAAGAGTATTGATACAAAAAGACTTATTGCTTGTTAGGATAAGATTCCTCGTCACTATCGTTCCTCGGAATGATAAAAACAAGGGAAATATCCTCAGAACGACAAAATAAGAGAAATGTCATCCCGAACGAATGTGAGGGATCTTATTTCCAAATTGCTATTATCTTTTAGCCTTTTCAAAGACTTCAATAATATTCGGATTTATTTAATATCATCACCACTACTAAGTTAGCACTGTCATCAGTTTATTTATCTTATAAAATTATAGCATCCTCTCTTTGCAGAAAAATTCTTCATTTTCAAAATTTTGTGTTTAGGTATGAAAACAAGGCAATCTTAGCTGTGATATATACCAAAAAAATGACATGGACACAAACTAAATTACTTTTACAAATTATGTTATAATTTAATTAACAGGTTGTAATTCAATTAAAAACACATAGCAATAATGCAGAAAAAGAAAGCGATGGTTTCTAAGTGAGGCACCACAAAAAACTTTCTTTATTTGGTAATATGCCACCATTGATAGATCCTCAAAACGTTGGAGCTTCATAATAATTCTGTAGTTTAGTACTTACCATGAAGTGAAATATCAAATAAACCAACAATCAGAATATTCAAGCGCCACAGTCTGTTGTAAGTTAATATATAAAGATTTAGGGAGGAAATTTAGAATTACCATAAACATTTTTAAATGGGGAGATTTTTATGCATATAGCCGCTTTCGTAGTTGGTTTAATTACATCCCTTTTGATGCTTGGTCAATCATTCATGGTAAGTTTTGGTGGTTCTGTTATTTCAGTTTTCGAACCAACAAATCCAGATGCTCAATCATTAATCGCAGGTGCTGGAATTGGTTTTCTTGCAAGTATACTTGGTATTATTGGAGCGGCACTGGCATTTAAATACTTTAAAGCTAGTGGTATCATCTTACTTATTGCATTTATATTTTGCATTATTGGTGCAACTACCACATATTTTGTAGATCTTGCGGTTTGGGGTTCGCTGTTGTTATTGAGCAGTATCTTTTCTTTTGCTGAAAATTTCCGTAAAGCTAAAAAAGCAAGTTTATAGATCCTATAACATTCATTAAAGGGGGAAAGGAATTATGAAGAAGATCATTTTACTTCTTTCAGTAATAGCTTTAGGAATAATTTTATCAAGTTGCAAGTCTGAATTCCTACCAGAAGTCTACATAAGAGATCTATTGGATATTAGTAATGGCACAGAAGAGCTTATCTATACTCCTGCTACTATTAAAATCGAAGTTTCAAGTAAAAGTTCTTTTGAGGAGGATAAGGAGAAAATAACGGCAATTTTACAAAAGTATCTTGGAAAAATATCGAATGTTTCCTTTGAAGAAAGTGGCTTTGATAATTTTTATGTTGCACAAATTGAGGTTCCAATACGAAGTTTTTCTTCTAATGGACTCTCAGAAAATTTGTTTGCTTTTGAAGTTATGAAGGATGAAAATCAAAATATTGTTTTTGCGATTTTGTTTAACAACGATCTTTTCGAACAAATGAAAAAGGAAACTTATAACACATTCTACTCAACCATAGAAATCAGCGATATAACTA
>DQYP01000188.1 GCA_011043375.1 Thermotogaceae bacterium
GTAAGCATCCTTCGCCTTCTCTATCGCTAACTTAAGAAATTTATGACTGAATTTATTCCCTAATTTCTCTAAAAGACCGGAAAATACTTTGTTTTTGTCGAGAACCACAATACCAATCGGAACTGCAACGAAAAGGATGCAAATGAAGATCATCGTCCTTATCCAGTCAGGAGCACTCTTTTGAATGAATAAGATAAATGCTGGTATAGATAATAGAATAAGGGCTAATACGTCCAATATTCTTGTTTGTATACATCTATTATTATTCATTTAAATCACCTTTAGCAGAGCTCTTAAGCTTATTTATCGAAAATCCCTTTTTCCACATAAAAAACATTCCTGGTACTACAACCGAAATATACATCAATGTGAACATAACAATCGAATAAGCCATTGCAGTATTTTTAGAAACACCAAATATAGATAATGCCAAAATGCAGAAATAATGAAAAGTTCCTATGTTCCCGGGTGATGATGGAATCATAATAGCAAAATTTACAACTATCATTGTTAAGGCAGCAGCGTAAAATAAAGTTTGAATATGAATATTTAATGCTAATAAAAGTAAATAATATACTATAATTTCAACACACCAGACAAGAATTGATAAAACAAATACCGTGATTGACTGATATTTGTTCTTTAACATCTCTAAACCAAGAATGAATCTATCCAGAAATGAATTAATTTTTAAACGAAAATCGTTTGATAGGAATGACAAACACTTTTCGATAAATTCCAATACCCTCTTTTTTTGATTTACCAGAGAATAAAGAAAAATCAAACCTCCAATGAAAATAATCGAGGTGATATTCCCTAAATTCCTTATCCAATTTGGAAATGGGTAAATTAAAACCAATATTATCAGAAAAAACACAATAATTATCCCATCAAAAACCCTTTCTAATATTATTGAGGAAAGCGAAGCAATCTTACTAATATTTTCCTTTTTGCCCATAACATAGGCTCTTACAAATTCACCTAATCGCATAGGTAATAAAGCATTTGCCATGAAGCCGATAAATACTATTGAAAAACAACTGGAGAATGGGACGTTTCTTACTGAATTTAACAACAATCTCCATCTCATACCTCTAAGGACAAAACTAAAAAGATAGACAATGACAGCTGGTGCAATGTAATAATATCTAACATTCTGCATTGCAGTGGCAAACTCATTATAATTAAAATTCCTGAATGTTAAAAATAGGAAGATAATACTAATCAAAATCCCAATCCCCGTAGTTTTTTGCATTTGATACTATCCCTTCTTAGTCTTTCTAAATTTAAGTTTAAATATCCGTTTTATTGTCCAAACCACGCTTGAAAGACGGTTCACTGTTACCTCTCCCATACGCTCTTTATAATCAATTCCAATCTCTTTAAATCTATAACCGTTCTGGATTGGTTTGATTAATAATTCAACAGGAAAAGCAGCTCCTGGTGCATCCCACTCAATACTATGGATAACCTCTCTTCTATAAGCCCTCATTCCGCTGTGAACATCTGAGGTATCTATCCCGTGTACTAATCGGGTCAAAAAGGCAAAAAACCAATTTGCAAGATAATTTGCAACAGGCATATTTTTTGGTCTTTTAGTCAGGCGAGATGCATTCACAATGTCATAACCTTTGTCAATCCATTTAACCAATTCAGGAATTTTTTCTGTGGGATAGGTATCATCGCAATCGAGCGTAACAATAACATCGTTTTTCGCGGACTTAAGAGCCGTCTCCATCGCAATACCATATCCCTGTGGAGGATATTGTCTTATAACCCTGCACCCCAATCCTTTTGCTATTTCTGGTGTGCTATCGCTACTGCTATCTACTACTATAATTTCCGCGTGGGGCACTACATTTTTGATGTCTGTTACTACTTTCTTAACAGCCTTTTCTTCGTTTAAAGTTATCATTACAACCGATAGATTGGTCATTTTTTTCTCCCTCTATTTGTAACTGGTTTTGCCACAAAGATATGTTGAAAAGCAAACATATTTCTCCATAGCTTTGCGATAAATGTTTCAATTGGCAAAATTCTTTTTAAGTAGAACTTATACTGCGCCGAATCGATAATCGCACATGGATTAATTGCTCCATTTTCAGATTTTGCTAAAATCTTTTTTATCCACGGTACGAATGGTCTAATAAAATTTGGCGTTATATCGGTCTTTTCAATCTTATATCCAGCGTTTATGATTAAACTTGTAGCGGATTTTTTTGTAAAAAATCTTATATGCGTTCGGTCGAGCGTTCCTGTATCTTGATAATTAAAAATTCCAAATAATAAACTCAATCGAACATTCCATGTTGCAATGTTTGGGATTGATGCTATTATATACCCCTCAGTCTTAAGAAATTGCTTATAATCTTTTAACAATTTAAAGGGGTTATACACATGTTCTAAAATGTCTGCAAAGATGATTAAATCGAAATTTCCTTCTGCAATTTCTGATGGCATGCTATCCACTTTAGTTGCATCGGCAACAAAGGCTTTATCAATCCTATTTTGTGCTTTACTGATGGCATACTCCGATAAATCAATACCATAAACTATGTTATTTCTCTTTTTTATCTCGTCTCCTAAAGTCCCAAAGCCACATCCCACATCCAAAATCTTTAGGTTATTTCCAACATACTTTATTATGCTTTGATTTACTTCTTCAAAGTATACATAGTTGGATTTACCTAATTTATCCATAACAATTACCTTTCATTATTCCTCCCTACTATAACATAGCTGTAATGGATGTATAAGCCTATTACTACACTCAATGTGAGGAATGTAACGATATTAGCCACGACATGGATTGGATTGCGAAGATGAAACCCATACAAAGTCCAAAGGAGGACACCTATACCAAACTGAAATAACATTGGAAGGCTTACGTCCTCCACCGACTTTGTGCAAAATATCTTTATCACCTGTGGCACAAACCCGAACATCGTCAGCAGTGCCGCCATCGAGCCGATTATATACCAGTGCATAATACTTTCCTAATTTCTCCTTTCACCCTTCTTAAATTCCACCCATGCCTTATCAAATTCCTCCAGCGTTTCTACCGTCTTCTGATGATAAGGCATCTGCACCAGTATCTTGTATGGAATCGTAATGATATGCGCACCTGCCGTTGCTACTTCCACAACATCTTCCGGCTTTCTTATGCTGCCTGCAATAATTTTTGTCTCAAAATTGCCTCTATCAAGTATCGTTCTCGATTCCCTGAGCACCCGCTCTGCATCGTCTCCATAGTCACGCACCCTGTTAAAGAAGATGCTTGCATAAGTCGCACCTGCTAACGCAGATAAGAGCACCTGATTCGTGCTCATTAGCACTGTCACATTCGTCTTTATCCCCTCTTCTTTGAGGATGCTGACTGCGCGCAACCCATCCCCGTTTGCAAGCATCGGCACTTTTACCACTATTTTTTCATTCCAACTACTATACTCTCTCGCTGCCTTTACAATTCCATCCACATCGTTTGCTGGTGCTTCTATACTTATCGGTCCATCCACAAGCGATAGTATTTCGCTTACATGCTCCCTGAAGTTAACGCCCTTCTCTTTCGAGAATATCTTCTGGTTCGTTGTCAATCCATTCATAATCCCCCATGGGACGATTTCTTTTATCTCGTCCAGATTCGCGGTATCCAAAAATATTTCCATCTTTTTATACCTCCTTTTTTATTACATCTATCGAACTATATAAATCCTTGACGATATAGTCCGGTGTGTTCTTCTCATCCATCAATCTGCATAGCTCACACTTCATTCTTCCTATCAATATCGTCTTGCATCCTGCTTTTTTCCCTGCTTCTATATCGGTCAAACCATCACCCACCATCCAAGAATTTGATAAATTAATATTTAAATCTTTCGCTGCTCTGAGCAATAGACCTTTCTTTGGCTTTCGGCACTCACAGTTTTTCTTATACTCTTTGTTCTTCACTTCTGGATGGTGCAAACAATAATATTCCGCATCTAATAATGCACCATGCTTTGCGAGCTCTGTTCTCATCTTTTTTCTGATCACCTCAAACGTTTCCATCGAAAAATGTCCTTTTGCTATCCCTGGCTGGTTTGAAACGAGGATAACTTTAAATTCGCTTTGATTCAATATCCGAATTGCCTCACCCACTTGCGGTAACAATTTGAACTGCTCCGCAGTAAACGGCGAATCAACTATACCAAGGTCTTGATAATAGACAATCTCGTTAATTGTCCCATCCCTATCAAGAAAAACTGCTTTTCTCATTTTTCATCTGCGTCAATCAGTGTTAATCTGTGTCTGTATATTTTTCGATCTTCTCCTTCAAACATGCACAGATCAGATGCTCAAACGTCAAATGAAAAGATTCTACATGTGGCGTGGAATTGAAAGGTACCACGATACAGACATCTGCAATCTCTTTCATCGCTCCGCCATCAAATCCGCTGAAACCTATCATCTTTCCCCCCTTCTCCTTTGCCACTTTCATCGCCTTCAACAAGTTTTGCGACCATAATCCTGCCTTATCCGCACCTGAGCCGCCGTGAACGCTGATGCAAATCAGAACGTCACCCGCTTCAAAAAGGGTTATTAACTGTTCAGAGAAAAGATTGTCGAACCCATTATCGTTTATCAATGCAGTCATTAATGGTATATTGTCGTTTAGTCCAATTGCCTTAAATCGCTTCTTTCCCTCTACAATTGTACTCTTTGCGAGGTCGCAGGCAAAGTGCGTTGCCGTCGAAGCCGAACCTCCATTACCACAAATAAACACCCTGTTTCCGTTCTTCCAAGCCTCGAATAGTGCCTCTATCACGGCATCCAAATCCTCTCTCGATATCTTATCTACGATTTCTTTCATTTCAGAGAAATAATTCTCTATATACGGTTTGTTTTCCATTTTGTCACGTCACCTCTATCTTTTCATATTAACTAATATCTTTGCACCCTCAAAATCGAATCTGAACCTCATTGGCTTTAAACCTTTCTCTTTCAGTGCATTTATCAACTTCGCATGGTCTTCACAGCAATAGAACATGAAAAAACCCCCTCCTCCTGCACCCATTATCTTTCCTCCCAGCGCACCGTTCCTCATCGCAGTCTCATAGCAGTCATCAATAAAACCGCTGGATACCTTCTTCGACAAATGTTTCTTCGTTTGCCAATGAACATCTAATAACTCACCAAATCGGTCTAAGTCTCCTCTTTCAAATGCCTTTTTCGTTTCCAGCCCGATTTTTTTTATTTGATTCAGTGTTTCTATCACCTCCGCTGCATCTCTCTTGCTCTTCTCATTCTGTTCAGAAAGAATCTCTGAAGCACTTCTCTCGATTCCTGTGTGAAAGAGCAGGATATTTCTTTCCAGTTCGTCCAATGCTTCTTCCGTCATTTTTACTGGTTCTACAACAACGTTTCCATCTCTCTCAAAGGTTAGCGTAGTAACCCCACCAAACGCACTAATATACTGATCCTGCTTGCCTATTGGCTCCCCCATTACATCTATTTCGATGTGACAAGCCTCTTCTGCCAATTGCTTCTGCGAAATGAACTGCCTTTTGCAGGCATGCAGCGCATTGAGAAGAGAGACGGTAAAGCAGCTCGATGACCCAAGACCACAGTTCGCAGGCACGTCAGCGATTGAAACGAGTTCTATACCATTATTCATATTCAAAAATTTCAATGCCTCTCTGAATATCCTGTGTTTTATCTCATCTACGCTATTGATGATCTCAGTTTGCGAGTAGCTTAAGCGGATGCTGTCGTAGAATCTCTTGTTTGCTGAGATGAATACATACTTGTCAATCGCCCCCGCAATTAGAAAACCGCCATACTTCGAATAGTAAGACCTTAGATCAGTTCCTCCTCCTCCTAAGGATATCCGAACCGGTGCCTTTGAGATTATCATTTCACCATCTTCCCCTCCTTACGAGATAAATATAAAACATACTTTTTAAATTCTTCTAAACCACTATAAGAACCTATCTCATAAAACCTCTCCTTCGTTTCAAATGCAAGCATCTCTTTTTGCTTTATTAGCGAGGTAAATAAACTTTCCAGTGAATATACTAGACCTTTTGGAATCCTATCTAACACCCTTTTACTTAAAATAGTTACACCATAATCTATATAAATCATATTCTTAGTTTTATATTTTTTGTCATATTTCTTCACCATGCCTTCTTCGATAACTACATTACTCTTGTCATATTTATCGTAATTTTTATACACAACCATAAGTGCAGATTTATTGAACTTTTGGAAATGCCCAAAAACTTCTTTAAAATTCAAAAATAGATAAGAATCCCCATACATTACAAAAAATTCTTTTTCTAAAAGTCCTTCAGCGTTCTTCAATGCCCCTGCCGTGCCGAGTAACCTTTTACCCTCTTTACTGTATTTGATATCAACCCCTAATCGCTTACCATCGCCAAAATAAGTTTCTATCTGTTCTGAAAGATAACCAACACATAGAACGATGTCCATTATCCCCCCCTCTTTCAAAAATTCTAACTGATGTTGGAGAAATGGCTTTCCCTCAAACATAATCATTGATTTGGGGATCTTTCCTGTTAAAGGTTGTAACCGCGTTGCCAAACCTCCTGCAAGTATCGCTATTTGCATATCACACCTCCAATTCTTTAACTAAAGCCTTTACTGCTAATCTTACCGCCTCGTTAGAAGTATAACTCGCTTTCCAACCCAATTTATTTATTTTTTCGCAATTAAATCTAACCTGTGGTACATCACCGGGCCAACCTCTATCTCCTCCGGTATATTTGAATCTAACATTCTTCAAGCCCATTTCTTCCACAACCACATTTGCTATCGTGGTTACATCTGTAGAAGAATCACAGCCGAGGGTGAACACATTTACCCTTTCATTTGATTTTTGTAATCCGAAGATAATTCCTTTGACACAATCTTTTACATGCAGATACGGTTTCTCTTGCGTTCCATCTCCGAGTATCTCTAATTCGTGAGGATTCTTCTTCAATTTACTGATAAAATCAAAGATAACACCGTGTGTCCCTCTTTCACCAACGATATTTGCAAATCTGAATATCCACGCCTGCATATTAAATGTATGACAAAAAGCACTTATCAGTCCTTCGGATGCAAGTTTTCCAGCTCCGTATAATGATATTGGAAGTACAGGACCGTAATCCTCTGATAATGGAATCACTGGTGTCTCACCATAGATTGTACCACTTGATGAGAATACGATTTTTTTTATTTTATTGATTCTCATGGATTCGAGGATGTTGTAAGTTACAAGAGTTTCCTGTTTTAGGTCCAAATCCGTATTCCTAATACCTAATCTGGCATCTGGATTAGCTGCAAGATGGAAGATGGTGTCATGTCCCTTCATCGCTTTTTTGACTTTACTTAGATCTAAGAGATCCGCCTGCACCAATTCAAAATTGTTCTTATCCAAGTGGTGTTCCACAAATTCTACGCGACCTGAACTTAAATTATCAAAGATAGTTACACTACCTTTCTGCATCAGTCGATCTACCAAATGACTGCCAATAAATCCCGCGCCGCCTGTTACAAATGCTTTCATACTCATTCTATTTTATTTATACTATCATTTAACTTTTTTGCCATATTCATTGCACTTCTAATACAAGCATCCATATTAAGATACTTAAATTCAGAAAAACGACCACAAATTTCAATCCCAATGGATTTTAAAAAATTACTGATTATCTTCATATTCTTAGAATGATTCAAATCATGAATGATATATGCATATTTTGCTCTTTTAACATCTGTTTCACAAACATCAACTTCGTTTATAAAATCTTCTTCACTCAAACTCGAAACAACCTTTTTAGTTATCTCTTTGTCTGTTAATTCCCAGACATCGTCTCCAATATTTGCGGTTATTTCAGCCATAACCGACGACTTACCATTGGGAACTAAACTTTCACTAAAATATTTGTTAAAACAAATTCGATGAAATAGGCAACGTTTATCAGGAATATATAC
>DQYP01000259.1 GCA_011043375.1 Thermotogaceae bacterium
AATAACTCAAGGAGCGATTAAATGAACTTTTTCATTCAAGATGATAAAGATGATGAATTGGAGTGATGAGCTTTGAAAATACTATCTGCTGGTATTATAGTTGCTGATATTCTGGTAAAAGGATACGAGAGGCTTCCTGAACCCAATGAACTTGTTCACAGTGAGCCATTGAAATTGGAAATAGGTGGCGGTGCAACCAACGTGGGAATAGCGCTCGATTCAATTGGTGCAGAAGTCGAAATAATAGGGTATGTAGGTGATGATATATTCGGTGATGGTGTGTTTAGATTAATCAATGAAACAAGCGTTCATACAACCTTTTTGAAAAAATCCAGGAATTTTTCTACTTCCACGAGTATCGTCTTGATTCCGGAAAGTGGTGAACGTGCATTCATCCATCATGCGGGAACAAACGGATGCTTAACATCTGAAGATCTTATAGAGGCGATCGACAATCTCAATGGCGACCTTTTTAACCTATCTGGTTATGGTGTCTTACCCGGGATAAAAATAGAGGATCTTAAACCAGTTTTTCTTAGGGCGAAGGAAAAAGATATGAAAATTTCCTTTGATGTTGTCACAGTGAAGGAGCTGGAAGAATACAGGGAGAAATTCATAAAGGAGATACTTCCTCTTGTCGATATATTCACGCCAAATTTCGAAGAAGCAAAGATAATAACTGGATTCAACGATCCAAAGCATTCAGCTATGGAGCTTGGAAAAATATGTAGATCGATTGCAGCGGTTACCATGGGAGAGGATGGAGCATACATATCGAATGGAAACGATGTTGTTTATTTGCCACCACTTGAAATCGAAAATGTCGATACTACAGGTGCGGGAGACGCGTTTTTAGCAGGCTTGATATATGGATTTTTAAAAAACTGGGACATAGAAAAAATTGGAAAATTTGCTGCGATAATGGGAGCACTTGCAACAACTGAAATGGGAGCAAGTGCGGTTTTTAGGCAAAAGAAAAGGGTACAGCAATTCTTGAGAAACTATATTTAGCTATTTATAGAGTTTCTGTTCCCTTTGCAGTACGGTTCACATGATTTTACTTTTGGATTTAAAATATATCAAAATACCTGTTGTGGTAATTACCAATCCAAAAAATTGTGGAACAGTGAGCTTTTCGCCAAGGAATATCCCAGCCCATAGCATACCCAAGAGTGGCTCACCCAATAGCCCCACAGAAACACTTATAGCCTTTAGATGTTTGAATGATAAATTTATGAAGGTATATCCAAGAAAAGAACAGATAACCGCAAGAAGGATATAGAAAAAAAGCTCTTTTAAACTTAAAATCATCATTACCTTAATGGGCAATTTTTTTATAAGTGAAAAAGCGAGTAAAAACATAGATGCTATCGAATAAGTGTAAAAATTGAATCTCAGTGTTCCAATTTTCTTTCCAAGTTTCTTAGCAAAAAGGAAATAAAAGCACAGTACGATTGTTCCCACCGTGGATAGCAGATCTCCAAAGCCAATAGACGATGTTATTCTAAAATCCCAAAGATTCATCAATAAAATCCCAAAGGATATCACTGCTAAAGAAATGAACGATTTTTTAGAGATGCTTTCTTTAAAAAATAGCCAGGAGAATAATCCTATAATTATCGGCTGAATCAATAAAGGTATAACAACTCCTGCAACTGTGGTGTGCTCAAAAGCAGAAATCCACAAAGCAAAATGAAGCGCCAACAAAAAACCCGAAAAGATTATTTCAGAGTTATGATTGACTTTAGTAAAAATCTTCTTATCTTTGATAATATTCACGAGAAGATAAACAGAGCTAGCGATCAAAGTTCGATAAAAAGCAATTTTCAAGGGTGCCGTTCCTACGAGTCTTATGAACAGGCTTGATAAAGATACCGAAACGACACCCAAAGCTAATATCAGAAAATGCAGACCCCTTATACAAAATCACCTCATAGCAATCTTACTCAGATTTTCCATGATATTTTTAAGTGCTTCATAGGATTTTAAATATTCTTCGTAATATTGATCATAGATCTTTTTGTTCTCGAGATTCGGTTTCACAGGATCTCTGAATCTTATCCATTCTTTTATCTTTTCGTAAGAAGTCAATACCCCAGTGCCAACACCTGCAAGCAATGCGTCTGCATAAGGTGCTTCAAAATCTTCAACAGGTATTTTCATCGGAAATCCCGTTACATCGGCAAATATTTGAACCCAGAGTTTGGATTTTGCAACCCCACCAGTCATTATACATTCAGAAGCAAGCTCTAATCCTGCCTTTACCCCTTCATCCATATTGTGTCTCAGAGCATACGCAGCTCCTTCCAAAATAGCTCTATAAACATGTTTTCTGGTATGATACAGAGTCAATCCTATTATTGTACCTTTAGCATTTGGATCCCAAATTGGAGATCTTTCGCCCATGAAATACGGTAAGACTATCAATCCTTCGGAACCGGCTGGTATATCTTCTGCTTCTTGTTCAAGAAGTTTATAAGCTGAGATTCCGATCGATTTTT
This sequence comes from Thermotogaceae bacterium, assembly GCA_011043375.1. Taxonomy (GTDB): domain Bacteria; phylum Thermotogota; class Thermotogae; order B21-G9; family HyVt-16; genus HyVt-16. Next base: position 2,502 of record DQYP01000259.1, read on the forward strand.
CAAACTCCAATTCTTTTTGTCCAAACTCATTTCTGAACCAAGTTGCTAAACCACCAGTTGTTGCAGAACCTCCAAAGGTGTAAATCATTTCATCATCATATGCAACATACGGATAACTCACCAATTTCGGGGTTATGTTTTCACCTTTGTGAATAACCCCCCAACATGTTGAAGTTCCAACCATGGCTACATGACTTTTTTCTTCCAAAACTCCAACGCTCAGAGCAGCAACAGGAGCATCGATACCTCCAGCTATAACAGGTGTGCCTTCTAACAATCCACAAGATTCGGAAGCTTCCTTAGTAACTTTTCCAACTATATCAGCGGATTTTACCATTCTCTCAGGCAACATGCCTTTTGGTATCCCAAGTATTTGACACATCTCATCTGACCAGTATTTTTTTCTTATATCAAAAACGCCACCAAGATTACCAGCGGAAGAATAGTCTATGGCATTCTCACCCGTCATGACATAGATTACATAATCCTTTGGTGTTATGAATTGATAAACTCTTTTCCAATTTTCCGGTTCATTGTTTCTTATCCACATTATCTTTGTGAATCCAAAATAAGAATCCACATAATTTCCCGTTATTTCAAAGAGCTTTTCCATTGGAACATTTTTCTTTACCCACTCGACCTCAGCCTGTGCTCTTCTATCCATCCAGATTAAACAAGGTCTTATAGGTTTCATGTCCCTATCGACAGGCACACCTGATCCACCATATAAACCACTTATCGCTATTCCAGCCACTTCCAATGGATCAACTTTTGATTTTTCTAAAACTTCTTTTATTGTTTCAAAAACAGCTTTAACCCAGGTATCAGGCCATTGTTCTGCCCAGAGTGGTTTTGGTTGTATAACTTCATAATTTCTGATCGCAGAAGCAAGAACCTTTCCGTCAAGATTCACTACTATTGTCTTGGTACCCTGAGTACCAATATCTGTGCCAAGAAGATATCTTTTTTCCATCATGCTTCCCCCCTAAAAATTTATTTCGATTGACCATATCTTGTATGATACTGATTATACAATTTTCTCACTTCTTCGGATGGAAGAGGCTTTACGTTTTCCATCGCCAAAGCAAAATATGATGCTTTAGCGACTTCCTCAGCAAATATAGCTTTTTTTATAGCATCTTCCAAACTTTTTCCCAAGATCAATGCGCCGTGCTTTCTTAAAATCACTACTCCCGATTTATTTAGAACTTTTATTGTGGCTTTTCCGATTGCTTCAGAACCTACAGAAGCATATTCAGTTAGTGGTATCTCGTCTCCAAACACATCAGCGTGAGCAGTACACAAGACTGGTATAGATCTTTCCATCATAGCAAAAACCATTATAAAAGTTGAGTGGGTATGAATTATAGAGTTCACCCAATCGAGGTTTCTGTATAAATAAAGATGGGTTGCAGTATCAATGGAAGGTTTTAAATCTCCTTCAATTTTGTTTCCTTCGAGATCCACGATTACCAAATCTTCTGGTTTGAATCTGTCGTATGGAACACCCGAGGGTTTTATTATAACTTTATTGTTATCAACTCTTATACTAACGTTGCCACTTGTATAAGCTACAAGATTATATTTTTCGAGCACCAAGTGAGCACGATGAACTTCTTTCTTTAAGTTTTCAAGCACTTTTCCCATCCTCCTTTAGCTTTGAAACAGATTTGCGCATTATAAATTCTGGTTTTATTTTATACTTGAAATTGGAAAACTCTCCATTCATCATCTTTATCAAAATCTCAACTGCCTTTCTTCCCATTTCCTCCTTTGGATGTGTAAAGGTTGACAGTTGCCACCTGAAATCACCTATTGGTGCATCATCAAACCCTATCAATGAAATATCTCTTGGAACCTCCAATCCGTATCTTTTAGCAACCATATAAAACTGCAGTGCGGTAATATCATTATAGCAAAAAACCGCGGTTGGTCTCTCTGAAGATGGTAAAGATAGTAATTCATGGGCGTAATCAATTGGAATCCCTGTGAATTCGGAGGGATGAAAAGCACGTTCATAAATTTTTTTGAATCCTAATTCCTTTCCTTTTTGTATGAATCCCTTAGCCCTGAGGATACTTGGAAGATGTGTAGATTTATAGAGAACTGCAACTCTTTGGTGGCCATTTTCATAGAAAACTTCAGCTGCCTTTTTTCCACCATATAAATCATCAAGTATGACAGCGCTTGTACCGTCAATTTCAAAATCACTGTTCATTAATACCACTTTTATTCCATCTTCAACGAAACTTTTTATCAGCTCCTTGTTTGATCTTGGAAGTGCACTACAAACAGGGTCTACTATCATTCCTTTGATACCACTGTTTTTCCAATCAATCAACAATTGTCTCTCTTTTGAAAGATCTTCGTAACCATTTCCAAGTAGTAATTTATAGCCATTTCTAAATGCTTCATCTTCTGCTCCTAGGACTATGTAGGGGAATATATAATTCGTAATCTGTTGAACGGATATACCTATTAACTTATTTTTTCGTTCTTCTGCAACAAAGGTACCTATACCTGGTCTCCGATAAACCAATCCTTCGACCACAAGTCTCCGTATAGCTTTTCTAACTGTTTCACGACTCACATTGAATTTATCCATTAATTCGAACTCAGTTGGGAGCTTATCCCCTGGTTTTAGTTTGTTTGAACTTATTAGATCAATCAGATATTCTTCTATTTTACGGTATTTTGAGATTATTCAAAATCACTCCTTTACGATTCATTTTACAGCTCCAAGAGTAAGACCTCTTATCAGATATCTCTGGAATATCAAGGCGAAGATTATAACCGGCAACATCGTGACTAAACCAGCGGCTGATAATGGCCCCCAGGCTACTCTCCAACCAGTTATGTACCTGCCGAGATAAACTGGAAGGGTTTGAGCTGAGGCATTGTTCGTTAAAATCAATGCAAGCAAGAATTCCCCCCAACTTTGTATAAATGCCAATATTGCTGCTGCTGCTAATCCTGGAGCACTCAAAGGTAAAACAACATAAATGAAAGATTTCACTCTCGATGCTCCATCTATATAGGCCGCCTCTTCAATTTCCTGAGGGATCTCATTGAAAAAAGATATCAAGAGCCATATAGATAGTGCTGTTGCAGGTACTAAGTAAGGTAGTATCAAAGCTAGCCAAGTATTCAACAATTTGATTTTCGAGAAAATGACATAAAGTGGTATAGCACTGGCTATCGGTGGAAGTAATCTCATAGATATAAACCAGCCTGCTAATTTGGTTCCACCTATTTTTGTTCGCGATATTGAATAAGCTGCAAATGCTGCTATAAAAGTTGACACCAGGGAAGTTATCGTAGCAATTACAATACTGTTTCTTAGAAAAGGTAATATACCAGCAATTGAAGTTGTCGTGGTTCCAAAAGTGGATGATCCTGTACCAAGAAAATTGGAGAGAGTAAATTTACTCGGCCAAAAAATAGGAGGCATTGAAAACCACTCTGGCTCGGGTTTAAAAGCTGTTATAAATATCCAGTATATCGGAAATAAGAATATGATCAAAGACGACACGGCAACGATATATCTGATCACATAAGTAATTTTCTTCTTCATCTGTATCACCCCTCAGCCTTGGATAAACCGAGTTCTTTACCTATATTTAAAAGTTTCATAAGTGTGTTAACTAACAATATACTCACTATCAGCAGAATCACACTCAACGCAGATCCATAGCCTATGTTCCAACCGTAAGACACCCCAACTTTGTAAGCATAGAAACTCCAAGTTGAAGTTGCTGAACCCGGTCCGCCATAAGTTGTCATATAGATTATATCGAAGGTTTTCAATACATCTATAACTCTCAAGAGTAGAGTAACATACAAAATAGGTTTTAGAAGAGGAAGTTCTATATGTAAAAACAACTTCCAGCCATTTGCACCGTCCACCTTTCCAGCATCTATTATATCCCTTGGAAGAGCTTGAAGAGCTGCATACATAATCAGGAAAACGAACGGTGTCCATTGCCAAATATCTATTATCAAAATAGCACTTTGAGCGTAGTTAGCTTTCCCAAACCATGTGATTGGTTGTATTCCAAAAAAAGAAAGGAAATAATTTATAGGTCCAAACATGAAATTGTAGAGCATCTTCCAACCAAAGCCTCCGACTGCGGCTGGAACCATCATTGGTATTAAAAGTAAAGATCTCATGATTTTTTCACCACTGAGTCCTCGTATCAAATAAGATAAACCTAACCCAAGAAGCATCTCTGTGGGGACAGCTATTAAAACTAACATTACCGTGAAACCTATAGAGGACCTTGCCAAAGGATCTTGAAATATTTCAATGTAATTTCCAACACCAATGAACTTTCCAGTTCCAGTTTTGGATAAATCCAAGTTTGTGAAAGAAGTGTATATCATATAAGCGAATGGATAGATCGTCATAATCAAAAAGAGAATTATAGCCGGTAAAACCAACATGAGGGCAATTTTTCTTTGGTCTTTACGGTTCACACTCTGACCCCCTAAAAGAAGAGGCGGGTAAATCCCACCTCTTCATTATTTATTTTATATTTATTTTGATAGTACTTTTTCCCATTGATTTGCTATGTCTTTCAAAGTGTCCAATGTCAAAGGTAGTTCCCCAGCGAGAATTTTTGCAAAGTTTATATTGGTGATATCCTCTAATCTCGGCTCTTCAGGGATCCTTGGTCTGAATGTTTCATCAGCGTATATCGCTGGAAGAGCTTTGACCCAAGGTATGGCAGCTTGAGCTTCTGGATCTTCAAGTGTAGATTTTCTAACAGGTGCTATTGCAAATCTTATCAGCTTTTCCTTGTCGGCCCATTTTGATGTTGCAAACTGTATGAATTTGAATGCTGCCCTTTGCTTTTCAAGAGGAACGAATTTATTGATTCCAAGAGCCCAGTTTCCTGCTACGGATCTTCCTGGCATTGGTGCAATTCCTATCTTTTTATCGGCAGGTTGGAGAATGGGAGACGATTTAAATTGCAAATATGGATTAGTCCACTGTGGTACCATTGCAACAATACCTTTTGAGAAATATTCGATTGTTTCACCATAATCCGATCCAAGTGGATCTGGGGCATATGGCATCAATGCCTTCATGTCTTCAAGAGCCATTAATCCAAATTCACTCGCAAAAGCGGGCTTTTTCTCAGCCGCGAAATAATCTCCATAGTCAAGATCAACAGGTCCGAATTGATTTATGCCATCGACACTCCTTCTGTACGGTCCAAAAAACAACAGATACATATAAAACATCGTATGCGTTGTTGGGAACATAAGCCCTATACCGTACTGCGTAGGAGATTTCTTGTTGTAGGCTTTTGTAAAGAATTTTGCAACATCAACTGCCTCTGCCCAGGTTGTAGGAACTCTCAAAGGTCTTCCAAACATTTTGTAGAACAATTCTTTGTTCTTTGGATCTTCAAAGAGGTCCTTTCTGTAGTAAAATAACATCGTGTTGTTAAAATAT
>DQYP01000291.1 GCA_011043375.1 Thermotogaceae bacterium
CACAAGAATGACTCTAAACCCTTACGCTGCTTGTAAAGAACACAAGGACATACTGGAAGCAATGAAGGCGAGAAATGTGAAACTTGCTGGGTCGCTTCTTGAAAAGCACTTGGATAGATCGAAGCAAGATGCCGTAGAAGCTACTAAGAAGGCCATAGCTGAGGGGGGTTATCTGTGAAAGCAGGTGCCGCGTCCGTTTGCATAACTCCACCAATTGGGGTGGTGCTTGAGGGTTACGCATCTCGTAAGGATGTGGCACATGGTGTTCATGATGATCTCTATGTGTCTTCTCTTTGGGTCGAAATTGACAATCGAATACTTGTGTTTTCATCACTTGATGTTTTGGGAATCCCGAACACCTTAGATTCAGTGGTTCGTAAAAAGGTTTCAGAAAGATTTGGAATTTCTCCTGAGAATTTTATGTTAGCAGCCACTCATACTCATTCTGGCCCGGCTTTGCTGGGACTACAAGAAGGAAATCACTTGAACGAGGTTTGGTTGAAATTACTCCCAGAGTATATAGTGGGGAGTATCGAAATGGCAAAGCGAACAGCTGAAGACTGCTTCATGACAATAGGATCAGCGAGAGAATCAGAAATAGGGAAAAACAGAAGGAAGGTTGGAGGTCCTATTGACTCAACTCTCACTGCAACGGCTTTCTGGAAGAGGGATTCGAAGACTTGCATTGCGATAGTGGTAAATTACGGATGTCACGCCACGGTGTTGGATCACACCAACCTGTACATTTCTTCAGATTTTATTAGTCCACTAAGAGAAACTATTCTGGGAACAAAGGAATTCGAGAGCAGTACTGTACTGTTCTTCAATGGAGCCGAAGGCAATGTGAACATAGGATATTCTGCTGAAAGAAGTGCTTTAGGAATGCCTGTGAAAATTCAAAGAAATTTTGAAATGGCTGTGAAGGTTGGAAAAGTACTCGCCTTGGATGCACTCTTAGCTTTGGAAAAAGGAGCAAGAGCTGAAGAAGAATTCCCGACCTTTTCCTTTTACAGGAAGATTCGAGTACCAGTAAGAAAGCCAAGGGATGTGGAAAAAATTAAAAGAGATCTTGCATCTACTGCGGATGAATTAGAAAGATTCTTCCTTAGCGAAGAATTGAAGGTTAGTGAATCGCTTCCCCGAGAAATTGATCTGCCCCTCCAGTTAATAAAGCTACCACACTTGACCATTTTTGCACTTCCTGTTGAACCCTTTTCTGAAGTTGGATTGCACTTGAGAAAGTTAGTAAAGAATGACAGTGTTATGGTTGTGGGCATGGCAAATGGCTGGTGTGGCTATTTACCAACAGAAAGAGATTTTCAAGAAGGTGGTTACGAAACTCGTTTGGGGAAATGGTCATACCTTTGTGAAAACGCAGTAGATAAAGTTTTCGAAACATATGAGCGAATGCTTGAGTGAGGTGATGAGCGTGGGGAAAATATTGCGTTGGGGTATAGCTGGTTGTGGCAGTGTGGCACATGTTCATGCACTGGCTTTAAAAGAAATAGAAAATGTGAGGTTAATTGCCTGTTTTGACAAATTAGGAGAAGGGGCGAGAAATTTTGGAAGCAAGTTCAACATTAAGTGGTTCGACAATCTAAATGACTTTTTAAGTGAGCCTCTTGATGTTGTGTCGATCTGTACGCCCAGCGGCGTACGTAAAAGTATAGCACTCGAGAGTATGAAGAAAGGAATTCATGTTATCACAGAAAAGCCAATGGAAGCAACTCTTGAAGCCATTGATGAGATGATAGAAGCTGCAAAAGAAAATCATTGTGTTCTTGGTTGTATTTTCCAGACCAGGTTTGGTGAAGCAGAACAAAAACTCAGAGAAGTTGTAGATAGTGGGATACTTGGTGAACTAGTGCTTGCTGAAGCTGACGTTCTTTGGTTTCGGTCCAAAGATTACTACGCATCTAGTAAATGGCGGGGTACCTGGAAATTTGATGGCGGTGGTGCTTTGATGAATCAAGCGATTCACACAATTGATCTCATGCTATGGTATATGGGTCCCGTGAAGCGCGTATTTGGAATCTCCAAAACGCTCTCTCATAGTATCGAGGTGGAAGACACAGCTGTTGCAGTGCTGGAATTTGCAAATGGATCGCTGGGAAATATTAAAGCTACCACTTCAGTTGCTCCTGGATTTCCCAGAAAACTGGGTATCTATGGCACAAAAGGAAGCGCAGAGTTGATAGGAGAAAGTTTAGTAGTTTACGGTTCAAAAGGAACAGAAAGGAAGTTATTAGTAAAGGGTGAAACCGTTGCAACTGCTTCCAATCCGGCAGGGTTTTCTCATGAGAATCATAAAAGACAATTTCTGGATTTTATCCAAGCAATTCAACGGGGAACTCGTCCAAAAATAGATGGGTACGAAGGAAGGAAAGCAGTGGAATTGATCTTTTCCATTTATGAATCTTCCTCAAAGGGAATTGTAGTTGAATTGCAGGGGGCATCTTCATGAAACCTGTACCCCCTGATTTTCCAGGTGCTTTGATGATCAATGATCAGGAGATAGAGAGCGTTACAGAAGTCTTAAAAGCCAGATCTCCCTTTAGATTTTACGGACCAAATATGGTTTGGAAAACCAAAACATTTGAAGAAAATTTTGCCAAATTTATAGAGGTGAAGCATTGTCTAGCAGTTTCTTCAGGGACGGCTGCTCTAGTAGTTGGTTTGAGGGCACTTGGCATAGGATTAGGAGATGAGGTGATTGTTCCCGCGAATACTTTTATTGCCTCGGCAGGAGCTGTGCTGGAGTGCGGGGCAACTCCTATCTTTGCTGAGATAGACGAGTCTCTAACAATCGATGCGGAAAAAGTAGAAGAGAAGATAACTCCACAAACACGTGCTATCATGCCAGTTCACTTTGGAGGTAAATCATGCAACATGGACAAGTTGATGAACATTTCCGAGCGTTACGATCTTCTGATGATCGAAGATTGTGCACAAGCTTGTGGAGCGACGTTTCGAGGCAGAAAGGTTGGTAGCTTTGGTCATGTTGGGGCTTTTAGTTTTCAGATCAACAAAATTATAACCACTGGAGATGGGGGAGCGGTAACTACAAACAATTCTGAATTGTACACCAGGGCTGTTAGAGCACATGATCATGGTTGCTTGAGAGATGAAGATGGACACCTTGGCTTAGAGCAGTCTCCTGAAGCTTTCTTCAGTACTAACTATAGAATGAACGAGCTGACAGCCGCAGTTGCAGTGGTACAGCTGTCAAAAATAGGTCTTATTATATCGAGAATGAAACTTAGGAAAGCGAGCGTCATAGAAAATTTGGGAACATTGCGAAATTTCAAGATTTCAAAGATTTGGGACAAAGAGGGAGATACCGGGCGGAATTTGATACTGATAGCGAATACTCAGGAGCGTGCATTATCGCTTGTAAAAGAGCTCAGAGAATTGGGATTTTCAGCTGCCATTCCCTATGGGGGATATGCCGTTTACTTTCATAGGCAAATTAGGGAATCGAAAATATGGAAAAATCTACCAAGAAGAACAGCGTTCAAGCTTTGTCCTTATACAGAGGACTTATTGCCCAGGAGTGTAATGATCGGAATCAGCCCACTTTTTACAGAAGAACACGTAGATGTGCTAGTTAGAACCATTGTAAAGAACGACAAATGAAGTATTGGGGGTGATAGGAAGGGTGAAATCAGTTTATTCTGATTTTTTTTTGTGGACTTGGAAAATAGTTTTCTTATGAGGAGGGAAAATTATGTTTAAGCGTTGCTTGCTGGTTTTTTTGGTGCTTGTGATTGCGTGTCTGGGGCTTGCCAAGACGGTCCAATTTTGGGTTACTCCTTTTGTTAGTCAACCTGAAAAACTCTTTGAACCGCTTTTAGAGGAGTTTAAGGCAGAAACAGGTATTGATGTGGAAATTTCTGTGATTTCATATGCTGATGCTGTTACCAAGATTCAAGCTGCCATTGCAGCTGGTGAAGCTCCTGATCTTGTAGCTCTTTCCGAGGGTAGATTCATGCCATTAGTGAGATTTGGAAATGCACTTGAAGAACTCGACGGATTAGTAAGCTCCGATATAATGAACAGAGTGGTTCGTCCTCAACTCTTGGATCAGTACCGCCAGATAGCCGGGGGTAAACTCTATGTCTTTCCGATTTGTTTTTGGACTTACTTAGGAGCAATAAACGTGGACATTTTCGAAAAAGCAGGGGTTCCTCAAGAATTTATCGACAAGATGACAGATCCAAATAAGTACTATACGTGGGATGATTTACTAAAGATTGGGGAAATGGTGACAAAAGACTTTGATGGCAATGGTAAAATCGATCATTGGTTGTATGCTTATCCCGGAGGGGAGAATTGGGTACACCCGTTCTTGCTGTGGTATTGGAATGCGGGCGGAAGCCCAAGTTTGCTGGATGAAAACGGTAGTCCTGCTTTCAATATTGAGGCTACGAAAAAAGCCTTCGAATTTTTACTCACTTTAAAAGAAAAAGGTTACATGCCTCCAGGAGTGGAATCCTTGAGCGCGGGAGACGCTATAGACATGTTCACTTCTGGAAAAACAGCTTGGATTAATAATGTTTGGCCTTCCAATTCTCTTGTAGTGTGGCCTCAACAGTTCAAAGACCTCAATTTCAGACTTGTTTATCCTCCCGTGGGACCTGATAATCACCGTACAACGTATTTTGGCTCCTACCTGCTGGGTATTCCACGACAGTCCAAACTCAAAAAAGAAGCTTGGAGTTTCATCGAATTCCTTCTTAAACCGGAATCGCAAAAATATATAGCGAGTAAAACTTATTATTCTTCCATAACTGGCGATATGCCAGAAGAATTTAAGAGCGACCCCAGGATCAATATGTACATGGATGTCGTCAAGTATGCGATTCCTGAACCTATGCATCCTGCTATGGCTAGGTGGAAGATTATCTACAACTCAGAAACTCAAGCTGTACTAAGTGGCCAGAAAACGCCCGAGCAAGCCGCTGAAACAATGCAAAGATTAGCAGAACAAGCTTTGGAATTCTACAAATAGGGAGGAGAGAAGATGGGGTGCTGGAACGTGTTTCCAGCATCCCATTTGCTAAAAGTATGAGCCGGACTTCAAAATTAATGAAAGGATTTCGTAGGTACAAATTGGATCTATTTTTAGCCCTACCTGGGGTACTGCTTCTCTTTACTTTCTATGTCGCTCCGGTAGTTGCAGTGTTTTTCGCCAGCTTTACTCGATGGCCAATTATTGGTGACCCCCGTTGGGTTGGTCTTCAAAATTATCGACTATTGATGACAGATGAGATTTTCTTAAAATCCCTGCTGAACACGCTTTATTATGCTGCTTTAATAGTACCTTCGTTGACTATATTTTCGTTCATAATGGCTCTTATCTTGAGAAGCATAACTAAAGGGCGAGAGTTTTTCAAAGCTATCTTCGTTTTTCCAATGGTAGTTACTCTCGTGAGTACTGCCACAATTTGGAAGGGAATGTTTCTTCCCTTTGGTCCCATAAACGCTATTTTGGAATTTTTTGGATTGCAACCTATTCAATTTCTTTCAACAGAACATGTAAAAAACACTTTGAGTTTTGTGCTTATATGGAGAGATGTTGGATACTTCGCGATCTTCTATTTAGCTGGACTGGAACAAATACCAGAAGAAATAATAGATGCATCAAGAGTTGATGGAGCAAACGCGTTTCAAAGATTCACAAAAATTATTTGGCCTACGATGCGTCCGATAGTGTTATTGGTTTCGGTGTTGGCAACGATCGGTTCTTTTATGATCTTCACCCTTGTTTACGTGACAACGCGTGGAGGCCCAGCTTATGCTTCAGAAGCGCTTTTGAACTACATTTACGATGTGGGTTGGAAAGAATTCAGAATGGGATATGCAGCTGCAGCAGCTGTGATTTACTTTGTGATACTGTTTTTGCTGAACTCCTTTCAAAGGTTGGTGTTTGGCCGTGAGAAATAAGAATCGTGCTGTTTCATATGTTCTTGCCATTTTTTGGGCAATATTGATAATTCTTCCTTTTATTTGGGCTCTCAGAATCTCGTTGATACCAACTTATACAGCCTATGTTTCTTTCTTTCCAAAGAGTCTTTCAGAGTTGAGCCTTGCAAATTACAAGTACCTACTACTCCAAACAAAATTTCCAAAGTGGCTACTAAATAGTACTATAGTTTCTGGAACTGCGACTTTTGTTAATACAATTGCTTGCTTCATGTTGGGTTATGTCCTTGCCCGAAAAAGGCTGCCAGCTAGCGAATTGCTCTTTACTTTGGTACTAGCGCTGATGATGGTTCCTTATCAAGTGACAATAATCTCGTTGTATTTAGGTCTTAGTAAAGTGGGTTTGACAAACACTTTGATGGGACTTATTCTCCCCATGTCGGCTCATCCTTTTGGAGTATTCTTGATGAGGCAATACATATCAATGATTCCCACAGATTATGAGGAAGCCGCTTTGATCGACGGTGCCTCTCGAACACAAGCTCTGTTCAGAATTGTACTTCCTCAAACACTACCCGCTATTGGAGTGCTTTTGATCTCTATGCTAATAGAGACCTGGAACAATTTCATATTGCCATTGGTAATAATCACTAGGACATCCTTGAAAACAGTTACTGTTGGTGTAGCTGATTTGGCCTTTGAGATTTTGAATACAAACTGGGGAGTTCTGATGGCAGGTTCTTTGCTTGGAGCCTTGCCAACAATAATAATCTTCCTAATTTTCAACAGATATTTTTTGAAAGGGTTGACACTACAAGGAGGGATAAAGTGAACATAGGGATCATACTCGATGAGCTCTCGACGGATTTGCGGAAAGCTTTGTTGATGATCGAAGAAGTTGGAATCAAGTGGGTTGAATTGCGAACCGTGAATAATAGGAATATTGCTCAGTTGGAAATAGAAGAAGCCCGGGAATTCAGCCAAATGCTTAAAAAGAACAATCTCCAGGTATGTGCCATATCTTCACCCTTGTTGAAATGCTTTTTCCCGGGAGAAGAGGATTCAGTCCCTGTAGGAGATCAGTTTGGATTTCACATAAGCGATTATTCTGCACATTTGAGTATTGTGGACCACTTAATGGATATAGGAGAAATCTTTGGTACATCGTTACTTCGTGTTTTCACGTTCTGGAAAGCTACCCCAACCACTCAGTCAAAGATAGACAAAATAGCTGAGCTAATGATTCCATTGGCCAATAAAGCTTGCGGTCGAGGGTTCACACTGTGCGTTGAAAATGAACCAGATTGTTACGTTCAAAAGGCCTCCGAGCTGCACTCACTTCTTAACAGACTTGATTCGGCTAATGTGAGAGCCTTGTGGGATCCAGGAAATGCCAAGTTGGTTGGTGAAGCGGAAGAAGAGGGTTACGAGAACATTAAAGATATGATAGTTCATGTTCACTTGAAAGATTTTAGATCTGTTAAGGGTAAAGTTGAATTCGCACTGCCAGGTACAGGTGAAGTTGATATCGCCCTTGTAATGAATCTATTGGCTCAATCGGATTACGAGGGAGTTGTTTCCTTAGAACCCTGTCGAGGTGGTTTAACACTAGAAGAGTTTAAATGTACTGTTGACAGATTGAAAAGGTTCAGTTTGTTCAATGGAGGTGAAAGCGTTTGAAACGTTTAGAAAAAAGAGAATTAAAAGTGATGGTGTTCGGAACTCGATCGGAGATGGGTTTGAATGCAGCCACTATGGTGTCGAGAATTCTCGAGAAACTTCTCCAACATCGCGACGAAGTCAACGTGGTTTTTGCCGCGGCGCCTTCACAAGATGAATTTCTTGATGCCCTGTCCAAAGTAAAAGATGTCGAGTGGCATCGGATCAATGCCTTCCATTTAGACGAATACATAGGCCTTCCAAGCAGTGCACCCCAAAGGTTTTCAAAATACCTCGACAAGAGGATCTTTGAGCGTGTACCGTTTAGGAGTGTTAACTACGTTATTCCAGCCGGTTTGGAA
>DQYP01000168.1 GCA_011043375.1 Thermotogaceae bacterium
AGAATCTCATTGGTGGCTTACACCTTCGTGATAAGGGACAAAGCGACATAGAAAAAATTATCGATATATTTAAAGATTTGAAAATAAAAAGACTATTAGTGGGACACTGCACAGGAGATAATGCAATAAAGATATTTATGAAGAATCTAGAAATTGATGTCAAAGAAATAGTTGGTGGCCAAATCTTTGAATTGTAAAAAGTTGTTTAATTGACAATGAAAAACTTTGTATAGTAAACTCATAATAAGATATATTTAAATAGGGGGTGCTTAGCGTATGAAAAAAGTTCTTAGTGTTCTTGTAGTTTTTATGCTTCTTGTTTCGGTAACCGCGTTGATGGCTTCCACTGTTAGAGTGTTGATCCCTTCGGATCCGAAAACTCTTTATCCAGCAGATATGAATGATAACCCATCCGAAGAAATCTGTAGACACATATACGATGGATTAGTGGAGTTTGATGAGAACTCAAACATACATCCGGCTCTTGCCAAAAGTTGGGAATTATCTGAAGATGGAACAGTATATACGTTCCATCTTGTTAAAGGAGTTAAATTTCACGATGGGACACCATTTAACGCGGAAGCCGTAAAAGTAAATTTTGACAAAATATTAGCCGGTGGACTCAGAAGATCTTCACTTTTCAAGCCCATTGTAAAAGAAGTACGTGTCGTCGATGATTACACCGTTCAATTTGTTCTCTATGAACCTTTCGGTCCTTTCTTAAACCATCTTGCACATGGTGCTGGATTGATAGTTTCTCCAAAAGTCCTTGAGCAATATCCAAAAGATGAGATATGGAAACATCCGGTTGGTACGGGACCTTTCAAATTCGTCGAATGGATCAAAGGAGACCATATCAAGTTAGCTGCGAACGAAAATTACTGGAAGGGTAAACCGAAGATTGATGAGATAGTTTTCAAAATAGTTCCCGAAGATGAAACCCGTGTTCTAATGTTAGAATCCGGCGACGCTGAAGTTATTGAAAGGGTACCACCAATTCATGTTCCGAGACTTCAAAAATCGAAGAATATCGACGTGATCATCTGGCCAAGCTTAACAGTTAGATTTGTAGCGATGAATACAACTAAGCCTCCATTCAATGACAAAAGAGTAAGACAGGCAGTTGCTTATGCAATAAACAAAGATGCTATCTGTAAGGCTTTATTCAGAGGATACGCAAAACCCGCAGACTCAGTGATCGCACCTCTCGTCAATGGTTATTACTCAACAGGTTTGTATCCATATGATCCGGAAAAAGCCAAAGAGTTACTCAAGGAAGCTGGATATCCCAATGGCTTTGAAACAACTCTTTACGTTGCACCAACATACCACGATGTTGGTGTCGCAGTACAGGGCCAACTTGCCACGGTTGGAATAAATGCAAAGGTTGTCACACTCGAATGGGGAACATTCTTAGATGAAATATACACGGATCCCAAAGAAGCAAAGTGGGGAATGTTCATAGTTGGTTGGAGTCCGTCAACTGCTGATGCGGATTGGGTTGTAAGGCCTATATTTTACTCTGAGAATATAGTACCTAATGGTGATAACCATACAGGCTATAATAGTCCAAAAGCAGATGAACTGATAGTCAAACAAATGCATGAAACAGATCCTGAAAAACGAAAGGAAATACTGAAAGAACTCCAACAAGTTTTGATGGAAGATGCACCATGGGCACCAATCTACGTTCAAGACCAGCTGGTTGCAAAAACTTCCAAACTTGAAAACGTTAAGGTACTTCCAATAGGTGTTGTAATAGTCAAATACGCATACTTTAAATAAGTAAGATTGCAATTACTTTATAAAACAGGCCAAATGGGGGGACATGTCCCCCCATTTTGATAATTTGAAAGATGGAGGTTAAATGGATGAAAAACCTTTTGATAAGAAGGTTGTTGTTGGTGATACCAATTCTATTTGGCGTTTCGGTTTTGAGTTTTTTGCTTCTCCATTTGATACCAGGTGATCCCGCAAGGATAATAGCAGGTATAGGAGCGGCACCAGAAGATGTAGAGGTTATAAGGAAGGAATTCAATCTCGACGCTCCTCTTTATGTTCAGTACATAAGTTTTATTACTGGGTTGTTCAATGGAAACCTGAAATCGATAAATACCCAAGACGCCGTTATAAAAGAAATAATACCACGATTCGTCAATACCTTCCAGCTTTCACTGTTTAGTATCTTTGTATCTTCAATCATCGGTATAACTTTTGGAATAATAGCAGCCGTTAAAAGAAATACTTGGATAGACAATTTGGTTATGGGATTTTCATTGTTTGGAATATCGATGCCTATTTTCTGGCTTGGTATCCTTCTCATGTTGGTTTTCTCTCTTTACCTGAACATACTCCCACCGGGAGGAAAAGGAGGATTTCAACATATAATTCTACCTGGGATTACATTGGGGGTAGCCTCTGCAGCGATAGTTGCACGTATGACACGTGCCAGTATGCTTCAAGTTTTAAATCAGGATTACATACGAACGGCTCTATCAACTGGATTACCGAAGGGGAAAGTCATAGTAAAGTATGCTTTGAAAAATGCCTTGATCCCAGTTGTCACAGTGGTAGGACTACAATTTGGCTATATGTTAGGTGGTGCTGTCCTTACCGAAAGTGTTTTTGGATGGCCTGGGCTCGGTAGGCTCATCGTTGATTCCATATTCAACAGGGATTATCCAGTTGTACAGGCTGGAATACTTTTGATAGCAGTGGTCTTTGTCCTTGTGAATCTTGGAGTGGATCTATTGTATGCCGTCTTAGATCCAAGAATAAGAAGAAGATAAGTTGGGGTGATTGATTTGCCTAAGAAACAAGAAAGTTTTTGGGTCGTTTGGAGAAGAATGAGAAAGAACAAAATGGCAACTTTAGGAGCTTTCATAGTTATCGCCATAGTGATAATTGGAATATTGGCACCTATTATCTCACCTTACGATCCCAATGCCCAAGATCTTTATAATAGTTTAGAGGGCCCCAGTTTAAAACATCCTTTTGGAGTGGATCTCTATGGTAGAGATATTCTCAGCCGCGTTATATGGGGTGCAAGGATTTCACTGAGTATATCATTCACTGCGGTATTGCTTTCCGGTATGCTGGGTATCATGCTTGGCGCAATAGCAGGATATTTTGGAGGAATCATCGATGAGATAATAATGAGAATATTTGATATGTTGCTATCGTTTCCCGACATATTGCTTGCAATTGCTATAGTTGCAATTCTTGGACCTGGAAAGTTGAACTTGATTCTGGCATTGACTATATACTCATTACCCCAGTTCGCAAGAATAACTCGTGGAAGTGTGATTTCCGAAAAAAACAATGAATATGTTGATGCAGCAAGATTGATGGGTGAAAATGATATAAGTATATTGTTTAGATACATACTTCCCAATTGTATTTCTCCCATAATAGTTCAAGGTACCATGAGAATGGCAACAGCAATACTCGTTATATCAGGTTTGGGATTTTTAGGTCTTGGGATCCAACCACCCACACCCGAATGGGGTACAGATCTGAGCGTTGCAAGAACATATCTCAGAGTTGCACCTCATATGGGGATTTTCCCGGGATTAGCGATATTCATAACTGTGATGGGATTCAACTTTTTTGGCGATGGCTTAAATGATGCTCTGAACCCAAGATTAAAGGATAGGTGATGGTAACATGAAAAAAAATGGAAAAATTTTGGAAGTTCAAAATCTCAAAGTATATTTTGATACAGAAGAAGGAATAGTGAAGGCACTTGAAGATGTTAGTTTTTCTCTAAAGCGCTCTGAAATATTGGGAGTGATTGGTGAAACCGGATCGGGGAAATCTGTAACTGCTTATACCATAACTCGCCTTTTGCCACAACCACCGGGAATGATTTTGGAGGGAAAAGTGTTGTTTGAAGGGGAAGACCTGTTAAAAAAAAGTGAGAATGAGATGTTGGATATAAGAGGCGAAAAAATCTCAATGATATTTCAAGAACCAATGACAGCCTTGAATCCTGTCTTTACCGTTGAAGAACAAATGACTGATGTAATCTCATATCACGAGAAGATTTCAAAAAAACAAGCTGCAGAAAAAGCCATAAGAGCTCTTGAACTTGTTAAAATTCCAGATCCCAGTCTTGTGATGAAAAAATATCCACATGAACTTTCAGGTGGTATGAGACAACGTGTCATGATTGCATTAGCTCTGTCGTGTGAACCAGAGCTTTTGATAGCGGATGAGCCAACCACGGCATTGGATGTTACAATACAGGCACAGATTCTTGCATTGATACTGGAAATGAGAGAAAAGCTTGGCTTGAGTGTTATAATGATAACTCACAATTTTGGCATAGTATCTGAAATATGTGATTCAGTAGCAGTCATGTATGCAGGAAACATAGTAGAATTTTCATCAATATACAATGTTTTTGAAAATCCGCTTCATCCATATACAGAGGGACTGCTTAAAGCAATACCACCATTAGATAAAGATGTTGAGAGCTTGAATGTGATTCCAGGGGTTGTTCCAAATTTGATACATCCACCATCTGGATGTAGGTTCCATCCAAGATGTTCAAGAAAGCTTGATATATGCGAAAAAAAGCCGCCAAAGTTGGTAGAATTAACTGATGGACACTTTGTTGCATGTCACAATCCATTGGGAGGTGGCAAGAGATGAACCAGTATAATAATCCTATAATCGAGGTAAAGAATTTACTAAAGGAATTCGATGTGATAAAAGGATTTTGGGCGAAAAAGGCAAAGATAAAAGCGGTGAATGATGTTTCGTTCACGATAAATGAAGGCGAAGCGGTTGGTTTAGTTGGCGAATCAGGGTGTGGGAAGACTACTACCGGTAGAATACTTGTCAGATTGATGGAACCAACCGCAGGAAAAATTATATTCGCGGGTAAGGATATTTCTATCCTAAAAGGCAATAAACTAAAACAGTTGAGAAGAGAATTACAAATGGTTTTTCAAGATCCTTTTTCTTCCCTGAATCCTAGAATGACGGTTTATGATATCTTGAAGAGACCTTTGGAAATCTTTAAAATAGCGAAAACCTCTGAGGAAAAGAAACAAATAGCATTAAAGGCCCTTCAAGATGTGGGACTGAAATCCGAACATTTAACAAGATATCCCCACGAGTTTTCAGGAGGCCAACGTCAAAGGATAGCCATAGCCAGAGCTCTGATTTTGAAACCACGATTTGTGGTTCTTGATGAACCTACAAGTGCTCTTGATGTATCAGTTCAGGCACAGATACTAAACCTTTTGAGAAATCTTAGAAAAGAATATTCATTCACATACCTTCTAATATCGCATGATCTAAGTGTTGTAAGGTTTTTGTCTGATAAAATAATGGTCATGTACATGGGAAAATTAGTGGAAGTGGCACCAACCAGTGAATTATTCAAAGAACCTCTTCATCCTTACACAAAACTTCTGATGAGTTCCATTCCAAATCCCAATCCAAGAAATAGAAAAAAATTGAAGTTGATAGAGGGTGATATCCCGAGTCTTTTGAATCCTCCACCAGGTTGTTTTTTCGCACCGCGTTGTCCATTGAGAACGCCGGAATGTGACAAAACTTTTCCAAAATTGAGAGAAGTGAAAAAAGGGCACTTAGTGGCTTGCTTTAAGGTATAAATGGCAGATGAATTTTGAGTATTCCAGGCAAATAAAAGTTTTATGTTAAAATCAATCAGGAAAAACAAAAAGGCGGGGTATATATATGTTAAAGAGAAAAATAGAAAAAGAAGTTAGAGATATCGTGAATGCGCTGTGGGAAAATGAAATAAAAGATTTCGATTTTAAAGGCTTCAAAGTTGAAATACCTGACGAAAGGTTTGGTGAATTCTCTACGAATATAGCCATGTTACTTGCAAGACCTTTAAAGATCAAGCCACTGGAGATAGCAAAAAAGATCGTGCATAATCTGAATGAGAAAGATGATCTATTTGAAAATATTGAAATTGCTGGTCCTGGTTTTATAAATTTCAGTCTAAAAAAAGATGTTTATATCGAATCGTTAAAAAACATTTTACGGTTAAAAAAGGAATATGGAAGGAAAAAACCACTTGGAAAAAAAGTGCAATTGGAGTTTGTTAGTGCAAATCCTACTGGACCACTCACTGTGGGACATGGAAGGCAAGCAATAATAGGTGATGTGCTGAGTAAAGTTTTTAAGGAAGAGGGTTATGAGGTTACAACAGAATATTACTTTAACGATGCGGGAAGGCAAATGGATCTTTTAGCTCAATCGCTTTGGGTTAGATATAATCAATTCTTTGAAAAAAATTTGGATATTCCCGAAGATGGTTATCATGGAGATTATCTGAAAGAATTGGCAAAAGGACTTGCGAGTAAATTTAAAAGGGACTATGTTGGAAAATGGAATGAGGAAATAAAAGAAATATTCAAAGAAATGGCCAAAGATTCTATGTTCAAAATCATAAAATCTACTTTGCGAAGATTAGGGGTACAATTTGATGTTTATTTCAATGAGAAATCTCTATTGGAAGATGGGACGGTGGATGAGGTCATAAACCTGCTGAAATCTAAAAATTTGGTTTATGAAAAGGATGGAGCTTTATGGTTCAAGGTGTCTGAATTTGTCGATGAAGATGATAAAGTCCTTATAAGATCGAACGGTATCCCAACTTATTTTATGACAGACATTGCATACCATTACAATAAATTCAAGAGAAAATTCGACAGGGTTTACGATATTTGGGGAGCGGATCATCATGGGCACATTCCAAGAATGAAAGCTGCTATGAAAGCCCTTGGAATTCCAGATGATTTTTTCAATGTTATTTTGCACCAATTCGTAACTCTAAAGAAAGAAGGAAAAGAAGTTAAGATGTCCACCAGAAAAGGAGAGTTTGTTACTTTAGATGAATTAATTGATTCCGTTGGTGTTGATGCGACACGATACTTTTTCGCTATGATAGATCCAAATACGCATATGATCTTCGACATGGATTTAGCAGTCTCGAAAAGCAACGAAAATCCGGTTTATTATGTTCAATATGCCTATGCAAGAATAAAGAGTTTGTTCAGAAAAGCTGTGGAAAAGGGAATAACATATAAAGAAGAAGAAAACTTGGAGTTTTTATGCACAATACCACAAGAAAAGCTTTTGATTAGAGATCTTGATCTTTTTGATGAAATTCTTGAAGATACTTTGAGGGATTTAGCGCCGAATAAACTGACCAACTATGCTGAAAAACTTGTAGCTAAATTTCATAATTACTATACGGATAACATCATCCTCGATATTGAAAACAAAGAATTGAGCAACGCGAGGCTCAACTTGTGCAAAGGTATGGAAATAATCCTTTCAAGGGTTTTTGATATACTTGGAATAAGTAAGCCTGAAAAGATGTGAATAAACACTTTGGTTCTGGGAGGGAGCATTTTGGAAACACTCAGTTCAAGATATGATCACAGAGGATTGGAAACTAAATGGTATAAATATTGGGAAGATAAGGGATATTTCACCCCCAAAGGTGAAGGGGATAAATTTTCTATCGTTATTCCTCCGCCAAATATCACTGGAAAAATACATCTTGGACATGCGTTGAATATAACGATACAAGATATCATTGTTCGTTATAAACGTATGAAAGGGTTCGATGTACTCTGGCTTCCCGGTGAAGACCATGCAGGAATAGCGACTCAAAACGTGGTGGAAAAGGAATTAGCGAAGCAAGGAAAAAAGAAGGAAGACCTTGGAAGAGAAAAATTCCTTGAGATCGTCTGGAATTGGGCCAATACTTATAGAAAGGAAATAGCCAAGCAAATAAGAGCATTGGGAGCTTCTTGTGATTGGACTCGTGAGAGATTCACTTTGGATGATAACCTCAGTAAAGCTGTTAGAAAAGTTTTTGTTGAGTTGCACAAAAAAGGATTGATAT
>DQYP01000166.1 GCA_011043375.1 Thermotogaceae bacterium
AATTTAGCGGGTATACCTGCCATAAATATCCCAATAGATTTTCATGGAAATCTTCCAATAGGTGTTCAAATCATGGGAAGGAGATTTGGAGATCCTGAGATATTGAAAGTCGCCAGAACAGTTGAGAAGAATCTGGACATACTTGATGAAACTGGTCATCTACCGGTACCCGAGCTTTGATGGAGGTGTTCGAATGATAAGTGATAAATATGGAATAACAATAGGATTGGAAATACACGCTCAACTTTTAACTTCCACGAAGATATTTTGCTCTTGTTCTGCTGATGTGTTCGATATGGAACCCAACAGTTCCATATGTCCTGTGTGTACAGGGCAACCAGGAGCGCTTCCTGTATTGAATGAGGAAGTTGTGAAGAAGGCGGTTATGGCAGCTATCGCCCTGAATTGCAAGATAAATAAGTATTCAAGATTCGATAGAAAAAATTATTTTTATCCGGATCTACCGAAGGGCTATCAGATAACCCAATATTTCTATCCGATAGCGGAAAATGGTTATTTGACTGTAAAGATTGGTGATGAAAGTAAGAAAATAAGAATTAGAAGATTGCATATAGAAGAAGATGCTGGTAAAATGCTTCACTCGGCAGACACAATAACAGAAGCAACCCATAGTTTGGTTGATTTAAACCGTTGTGGAATACCTTTGATAGAGATAGTAACCGAACCGGATATAGAGTCACCTTTGGAAGCACGATTGTTTATGGAAAAACTGCGGGATATTCTCAGGTACATTGACGTTTGTAGTGGAGATATGGAAAAAGGTGCTTTGAGATGCGATGCGAATATATCCATATATAATAAAAATACATTGGAGAGAAGCCCCAGGGTTGAAGTTAAAAATATAAACTCATTCAAATTCGTTGAAAAAGCTTTGGAATATGAATTTGAAAGGATCAAATCTTTAATGGAAAAAGGTGAGAAGATTGAACAGGAAACGAGGGGTTGGGATTTCAACAGTAGAGGAACAGTGGCTATGCGAAGTAAAGAAGAAGAAAGCGATTATAGGTATTTTCCGGAACCCGATTTACCTCCTTTGATTGTAAACAATGAATATGTTGAACAATTGAAAAACTCATTGTCAGAGCTTCCAGACGAAAAAATCAAGAGATTCCAAAGAGAGTATAAAATATCGGAGTACGATGCAACTGTTCTCAGTTCATCTAAAAAATTGGCTGATTTTTTTGAGGAATGTGTGAAATTGTATAACAACTCAAAAAGGCTTAGTAACATGATAATAAATGATTTACTTTCATTGTTGAACGAATTCAATATTGAGATCGATGAGTCAAATATCAAGCCCGAAACGTTGGTGGATATTGCAAAAATGGTGGATAATTCCAAGATTTCAACGAATATTGCAAAGTCGGTTCTCGAAGAGGCATTCAAAACAGGAAAGAGTCCTACTGAGATAATAAAAGAAAAAGGCCTTGAACAAATAGACGATGAAGAATTTTTAAATAGCATTGTGGACAAGGTAATACGTTTGAATCCCAAAGCAGTTGAAGATTATAAAAAAGGTAAAAAAGGTGTTGTGGGCTTCTTGGTTGGGATGGTGATGAGGGAAACTCGAGGTAAAGCGAATCCCAAAGTTGTTTCTCGAATTATAGAAGATAAATTGAAAACTGAGTGATAAGAGGGATCGAAATGTCTACGGTAATACTCAAAAAAAAGATAAAATCACGTATCTCGAATGGTCATCCATGGGTATATTCAAATGAGATAGAAGAGATTCTTGAAGAACCTTATGATGGTGAAATTGTTACCATTCTGAATAGCTCACACCAGTTCGTTGGAAAAGGTTTTTTTAACTCCAATTCTATTATCAAAGTGAGACTGATTACCCGAAAGAATGAAACGATAGATAAAACTTTTTTTGAAATGAGGTTGAAAGAGGCTTTAAAGAGAAGGTTCCACTATTCAAAGAGAGAAGCGTTCAGAGTATCACATGCCGAAGCTGATGGTTTACCTGGATTGGTAATCGATAAGTATGGGGATTACCTTGTTTTTCAAACAAACAGTCTCGGAATGCACAAATTGATTCCCATTATAACAGATGTTGCCATCCGAATCTTTGAACCGAAGGGCATATTTTTGAAAAATGATTCACCAACGCTTGAAAAGGAAGGAATAGAAAAATTCAAGGGGTGGATATATGGCAAGGGTCCAGAAATAGTTGAGTTTGAAACACAAGACGGTTTGAAAATGTATGCAGATATTTCACAAGGACAGAAAACAGGTTTTTTCTTGGACCAAATTGAAAATTCCAAATTGTTATCCAAATATTCATTTGGTAAGAGATGCTTGGATGTGTTTTCATACACTGGAAATTTTGCATTGCGGATGTTGAAAGGAGGAGCAATACAAGTTGATTTAGTAGATATTTCAAAGAGGGCCCTTGAGATTTCTGAAAAAGTTTTCAAGGAGAATGATCTACAAAATTTTTTCATGGTGGAATCAAATGCTTTTGATTTTTTGAAACGATTAGACCGCAACGGTGAAAAATATGATTTGATTTCATTGGACCCGCCACCTTTTGCGCGATCACGATCAGCGATAGAAAATGCGTTCAAAGGTTACAAAGAAATAAATTTGAGAGCTATGAAATTGCTGAAAAGCCCAGGGATACTTGCAACTTCATCATGTTCACAATCAGTTATGAGAAGCGAATTTGAAAGAGTTCTGTATTCTGCTGCCATAGATACAAGAAAAAGAATAACAATTCTTCACAGAGGTGGACAACCCATAGACCATCCTGTAGTTATGAATATTCTCGAAAGTGATTATTTGAAATTTTATATTTTGTTGGTGGAGGATCTGGAGTGAAGGCACTGATAGTAGATGGTTATGTTGATGAACCTGCACTTTTAGGAGTTCCACCTTATTTATCACCGCATCCAAGGTATTGTTTTGGGGTTTTCAGATATTTTAATGTAGATACTGAGTACCTAACGATAGATCAGTTGAGAGAGAAGGAAAATTGGAAATTTTTGAATGAGTTCGATTATTTATTAATAATAGCCGGCTTGAGTGTACCTGGAAGATACCTTGGTGGAATCCCAATAAATTTGTATGAGATAAATAAAATTTCGATCGAGGCTGATAAACCGATCAAAATGATTGCAGGACCAATAATCAAGGGATATTCACTCCATGGGGGTACTAAGGCTATAAAAACGAATTTTAAGAAATTTGATCATGTCATTTCTGTGGATCCAGAAGTTTATATCTACGAGCTTCTCAGTGGTGAAAGAGTTGAAAATAGATATGAATTAATAAGAAAAATAACACCGTACAGTGGAGAAATCCTAAAGAAGCATCCTTATTTTCCTTATACAATGTGTGAATTGGAATTGTCGAGAGGTTGTGACAAAGAAGTTGCATGTTCTTTTTGTACTGAACCGATGTTCTATGGAAGAGTTTCATCGCGGAAGGTTGAAGATATAGTAATGGAAGTAGAATACCTATATAAATCAGGTGCAAGATATTTTAGATTTGGTAGAGTGTCCAACATTTTAGCCTACGGATCTGATTTTAACAATTTAACACCAGAACCATTGAAGGTCCAAGAACTTTATAGTGGAGTTAAGGAAGCTGCACCTGATTTAAAAGTGCTGCATACTGATAACGCCAATCCGTGGTACTTGATGAGACATAAAAATGAGAGCGTAAAGATTCTTCAAACTATTGTTAAGTACAATACACCTGGAGATGTTCTATCTTTTGGTGTTGAGAGTTTTGATAAAACGGTTTTGAGACTAAACAAGAATGAGGAAAACCCCGAAGTTGTGATAGAAGCCATAAATATTGTGAATCAAATAGGTGGTAAAAGGTTGGATGGCGTTCCCAAGCTTTTACCAGGGATAAATTTATTGCTGGGCTTGCTTGGGGAAACTACAGGAACTTATGAAATTAACCTTCAATACCTGAGAAAAATATTGGATATGGGTTTATTGCTTCGGAGAATAAATATAAGGCAAATAATGGCTTTTCCTGGGACAAAATATTACATGAAAACTAATGGTAAAATTAAATTGAACAGAAAGCTCTTTGAACGATTCAAAAATGATGTAAGAAAGAATATAGATTATGAAATGTTAAAAAAGGTTTTCCCTTTTGGTACTTTGCTAAAAGAGGTAATCGTTGAACAAAGAAAAGGGGATCTAAATTTTGGGAGACAAATAGGAACCTATCCAATACTTGTAGTTTTCAGGGGTAATTACAATAGATTTGAACCATTGAATATAGTTGTGGTTAATCATGGTTATAAATCGGTAACTGGTATAGTTCATCCAAAAAGTATAAATACCGTGAGTTATAAAGAACTCATAGGTATAGAGGGGATAGGAAAGGCGAGGGCTGAAAAAATCATTTTAAACAGACCTTTTGAAAATTGGGAAAAGATCTATGAAGTAATTGGGGATAACAAGGTTTATGACGAGTTGAAGCTAATTTTTACACTTTAAAAGTGAGGAGAAAATATGTTCATTTTGAAAATGATCCTTGGAAATTTGATATTCATATTTGGATTCATTGCGTACGTTGTTTACGGTTATATTGTTATAATCAGGATGAGAATAAAGAGGAAAAAATACGGTGTGAAAAAAATGTTGGAATATGCTGCACCGAGAATAAAGAATTTTTCTATAAGAGCATTTAAATGGACATTTGTGGATGTAGAAGTTGAAGGTATGGAAAACATTCCCAAAGATTCGAATTTTTTAATTATAGCGAATCATCAAAGTTTGCTCGATATTCCATTGCTACTCGCTTATATAGATCCAACATTGGCTTTCATAGCCAAAAAGGAAGTTTCTAAAATTCCAATGATAGGTTCCTTTGTGAAGGAAATGGGAGGAGTTCTTTTAGATAGATCGGATATCAAAAAAGCTGTTGCTGCCCTAATGGAGGTTATGAAAGGTTTGAGAGAAGGTAGAAGTTTTGTTCTGTTTCCTGAAGGAACAAGAAGTGCAGATGGTAATCTGAGGGAATTTAGAAAAGGTAGTTTAAAGATAGCATTGAGAACCAAGGTTAAAATCTTACCAGTGGTTATAGATGGTACGATCAATGTTACACCAAAGGGTAGTATTTTTATAAGGCCAAATAAAGTAAAGTTGAAAATACTTGAACCACTCGATCCTAGTAAGTTTGAGAACGAAGAAAGTTTAAGAGGATTTCTTGAGAAAAGTTTCAAAGATCAGTTATTGTTGATGAGAGGAGGTGTTTATAATGAAAAAAGCAAGAATAAAAGCGCTTCTTGTTGACAAAGAAAATAATTCTCCAGTAGTACTGGTTGAGATAGAAAATTCTACGAAGGTTATTCCAATATGGATAGGAGCATTTGAAGCATGGGCCATGGCCATGGCAATAGAAAATATCGAATTTCCACGCCCTTTAACCCATGATCTTCTAGTAAACTGTATCGAAAGTCTTCATGGTAAATTTGAAAAGGTAGTTATTCATAGTATTAGGGACAATACCTATTTTGCTTCACTATACGTTGTGGATAACGATGGAAACGAAATTGAAATAGATTCAAGGCCTTCGGATGCCATAGTTCTGTCTTTGAAAAGAGATATTCCTCTGTATGTGGCAAACAAGGTTATTTCAGAAAGTGGGATAGATTTGACAATCGAAGCCCCTTCAGAAAATGAGGAAGATAAAAGATTTCGGAATTTTGTTAAGCAATTGGACATTGAACAATTCAGAGAGATGATGAAACATAGAGAATCCAAGGGAAATGAACCTGATGATACGGAGGATTAGAAATGAATACTATTTTAAGGAGTTTCTTTGGGAAAATCTTGAAAGGGAAAGTGAGTAAGAATCTAAACAAGAAACTAAAAAGATTGAGGTTTCCCAGTCTTTCTTCGAAGAGGGACTTGGTTGATAACGTAGGGGTTTTACAGTTGAAGTACCAAAAAGCGGAGGGATTGGATTTTGTCGATTTGATCTATTCGGTAATGAATCAAGCATATCAAAAGAATGTGAAGATCCTTTTTTTTCCTGGAGGACTCCAATACGTTTTTTTTCCTTCGTTTAAGGAGAATTCAAAATATGTGAAATACTTTACTGAAAATCATTTCAACGATTTTGTGAGAGTATTTTCAAAAATGGCAGCTGGATTTGGAATCAATATTTTTACCGGGGAGTTTTATCTTTATGAGAATAACGAAATAGTCCGATGTGGAATGGTTATAGATAATTATGGAAAGGTTTCATATATCTATAAAAAGCCCAAAAGTAAGTTGGAAGTTCCTCCTACTTTTAGGTTTGGAAATTTGAATTTTGCTTTTTTGTCAACCGAAGAAATCTTGATGTATGAATTTTCGAAACTTTCTGTGATAAGGGGAGCCAATGTTTTGGTGAATTGCTCCATAGGAAATATCTCCCCGCACAGATACTTTGAATTTAGAGGTATATGGTCCAGATGTCAGCAATTCAAAGTTTGTGGAATAAATGCCACCATGGTTGGTGAAACGCCTTGGGGATATTCGAACCTTCCATCTGGATTATACGGACCGATCGAGTTTTTCAAAAAAGGGATTATAGCCACAGCTGAAAAATCCTCCGAAACTGAGCTCATAATTGGAAAATTTGGTCTTGAAGGGGTTAACATTCCTGTTTTGGAACAGAGCGGTTTAAACAAGCTCATGAAAACATTGAAACTATAATAGGGAGTTGAACAATGAAAGTTGATCGAAGATTCAAAATAGGTGCTCATATGCCTGTTTCTAAAGGTTTCTATAAAGTGCCGTACGAAACGAAGGAAATAGGTGGAAATTCTTTTCAGATATTTAACCACAGTCCACGGACCTGGAAATGTTCTTGGCCAAATGATAAAGAAATAACCAAGTTCAAAAACTCAATGAGAGATTGTCAAATAAATTTCGATAATGCTTTTGTTCATTCCGGCTATTTGGTGAATCTTGCGAGCCCAAAAGATGACGTGTGGGAAAAATCAATAAGGTTGTTGATTGAAGAAATCAAAACATGTGAACTCTTGGGATTGAAATATTTGAATATTCATCCAGGAAGTCATTTAGGTGAAGGCGAAGAATATGGTCTGAAAAGGATAATAACTGCTTTGAACAGAGTATTCAAAGTGGTGGAGAACAGTGATGTGATTATTCTGTTGGAAAATGTTTCACCCAAAGGCGGAAATATAGGCTATAAGTTTGAGCATTTAGGTTACATAATGTCTGAATTTAAAGGTAAAGTTGCAATAACGTACGATACTTGTCATGGATTCGATGCTGGTTATGATATAACGACTCATCTGGGGATGAAAAAATTGATCGAAGAAATAGAACAGACGGTTAGGATCGAAAACATAAAGATGATTCACTTGAATGATTCCAAGTATCCTCTGGCTTCTGCAAAAGATAGGCATGAAAATATTGGAAAAGGTTATATAGGAATAAATGGATTTAGAAATTTTCTCTCGTTCGAAGAATTTCAAAATATTCCGTTGATTTTAGAAACCCCAGGTTCTAACCTTGAACATGCAGAGGATATCAGAATCTTACAAACTGAAATATTAAACAAAATATGACACAAGGAGATCAACGATATGCCTTTCGATGGATTAACATTGAAAAAACTCATGAAGCATCTCAAGGATATAAAAGGTACTGTTTTGAGACAAATATATCAACCTCGAAAAAATGAGTACTATTTTCAATTTAGTGACTTTCTTCTGAGAGTATCATTGAAACCAGAATTTTCCTTTGTTTCGATATCGGAAAAGTTTTGGGATGAATTACCTTACCCATCGAATTTTGTGATGCTTTTGAGAAGTCAGGTAAAAAGTGCGCGTGTAATGGATATTTTTCAACTGGATTTTGATAGGGTTCTTGTGATGGATTTAAAGA
>DQYP01000121.1 GCA_011043375.1 Thermotogaceae bacterium
AAGAAGACACCATTTTTTATGTTCCTTTTGAGATAAAGGGAAAATTTATGGAAATTCTTGAAAATTGGATTGATGGTTTCAAGAAAATGATGGGAAAGGGCGAGAAAGATTCCGTACCTACAAGTCAACAGCTTGGATTAGGTGAGGGGAGTTCTCTTGCTTCTTTTTATGATGAGATGGAAATACAAGAGGTAAAAGTTCTTATGGCAAAGAAGGAAGAATTGGTAAAGTTGTTTAATAGCATTGTCGAAGAGGACAATGAGATAGATGCTGTTTTTGTTTATTCTGATGACGAGTCAATGATCGTTGCAGAGAGTGAGCCCGGCCCTGATAAGTCCAGGCGAGTGGATGTTGAAATTTTTGTTGGTGTTCTAGGTGGTATTGCAACACATAAAATCCGGACGGAGGAAAACAGAGTAGGCTTAGGTTTGCTTGAGTACACCATTTACCAATTTTCTGAGGGCATTTTAAATATTACTCTCCTAGAAGAAGGATTCTCCGGAAAATATCTTTTGTGCTTTGTTAGTGCCACTCCTAAAGGTTTAGGAGAAATGTTGATGTATAGGAGAAAAAATATGTCTAAGCTCCTAGATAAACTTCGTGGCATATTGGCATAGACTGTCTAAATTCACCAACACCATGAAGTGCTGTTAACAAAAAACCATTCCTACGCCCCTATGTGTAGGAGTGGTTTTTTCTTTTAGACTGCGGATCCTCCCACCTACTTACCAACCGCATTACCTGATATTCATGTTTCGTTTTTTATTACATTAATATGTTACCTTATAACCCATTTTTACACGGTAATTCTGTGCTACTCAGTCCATGAATTACTGAGACTTTATAAGGAAATATTAAAGACTTAATTTAGATAGAACAAAACTAACACTTTAAGGTATTTGTAAATGAAAGATTTTTCGTTTTGGATTATTAGCATTTTAGGAAGTTTAGCATCCATTATTTCTTTAATATGGGGAATAGGAAAATATCTCCATAATCGACGTTTAAAATATCAAAATCCATTCGATAATTTGTCTAAAATTCGGGAAAAAGAAATACGTCGTATCGTCGGACAAATTAGGAGTGGACAATCTAGTGCTATTATTGGTGTATTTGAACAGGAAAAGACTGCAATATTGGCTGCCCTTAATGATCAAGAATATAGCGATAAGGCGGATAGATTGATTTTTTCTGATTTAGACATTTCTTCATTAGATGTAGATTGTGATCCAGAAAAATTTTGGAAACAGGCTTTAAAGCCACTCAAAGTCAATATTGAAAAACAACGACAGGACGATTTTTGGCTACGAAGGCTACGGTGGCTACTACGGCGGAATGTGTCTCCACAAGTAGCTAAAGCCTACAAAGAGTGTCAAAATAATCAGTTTGAAGAGTTTTACCTTAAAGAACTGTTCAAACAACTGAAAAAAGATAATCGACAGTTAGTCTTAATGATAGACAGATTTGATTTGTTATTACAACGAAAGAATTTAAAACGTACCCATTTTTTGGGTAATTTGCGTGAAATTGCTTCTTGTTATCCTAGTTCATTGAACTTAGTTATCACTTTGAGCATGTTGTTACAACAATTTCATCAAAAGAACAAAGAATTAAATCCTGGCGGTTCGCCATATTTTAATTTTATAGACGCTAATCAAGTGAGTTTAGCTGTATTGTCTGAAGCAGAGATTGATAAATTGTTGCAACAAAGTGAGCGCAAACTAACTAATGAGGCTTGCGATTTTATTAAAAATGCGGCTGGTGGACATCCTTATCTTTTACGGGTAGCAACAAACGTTTGGTGGAACGCTTATGATGATGACAACAAAAAAAACAAGGTTAAAAATGCAACCAAAGAATTTTCTAATCGGATAAGCAATTTGCTTGATGAGATTTTACAATATTGTTCTAAAAATACTTGTAAAGCGTTCTTATCGCTCATGCAAAAACGTGAAATTTCTGGTTTCGTCAATGAATTAAAAGAGTTGACAAAGCAAGGGTTAATAATAGAAAACAATGGTGTCTGGCAAATACACCCTAGTATTTTTTCATCTTTGTTGGCTGAAAAAGCGATGCAAAAATTGCGCGAGTCTATTAATGGAGGTATGTAATATGGATAATCAATTTCGAGAATTTAAAGACAGATTCCTATTTGCTCGACAAAGGGCTGGAATAACAACGTCTGATTTGGCCAGATTTTCTGGACACCCCTTACACTTGATTTCTGATTTAGAAACGGGAAAGATAGATGATCCGCCAGCAAAAGCGGCTTATAAATTCGCACAAGTTTTACGTGTTGATCGTGAATGGTTAATTTTTGGTATCGGTAAAATGTCTTTGGAAAACAAAATCAAGGCACTTCAAGGCAAATATGCCTTTGTAAAAACGAGCAGCGAAGAATTTTCAAAACGCAAACGGCACGAATATGAACATGAGGAGATTCCCCAAAATGCACGTTTTTGATGCTAACGCCTTGATAGCATGGTTGCGAAATGAACCTGGTGCTGATGAAGTCAGGAAATTATTGCTAACAAGCCCAATTTGCATGGCACACGCTATCAATTATTGTGAAGTTTTCTATGATATGATACGAGTTGAAGGTGAAGAAGCCGCACAAAAGGCTATGGATGATCTTCAAGAAGTTGGCGTAACTTATCGTGATGATATGAATATAACATTATGTCAAACAGCTGGACATATCAAAGCCGTTTTCAAGCGAGTGTCTCTTGCAGATTGCTTTGCCATGGCATTAGCAAAACAAGAAGGGGCAACGTTAGTCACTTCCGATCATCACGAATTTGATCCCCTTGTTGATAAGGGTATTTGTAAAATCCAGTTTTTTCGTTAGGGTTTTAAAGAGGGTTTTAAAGAAAGTATGAAACAAGTACCTTATGTTGCCGGTTCATCCGTTGGCGGTACGCCAAAGTTTATTGGACGAGTCGATATTTTACGAAAAGTGCAACAAGTTTTATCCCATCATCAAGCAAGTGCCATTGTACTTCATGGACAGCGGCGTATCGGTAAAACGTCTATCCTATATGAATTGAAAAACCAATTATTAAAAAGGGCTTATCACCCTATTTTTTTTGATTTACTGGGTAAAGCTCGTCAATCTTTGGAGGAAACCTTACGGGATTTAGCAAACACCATCAGTTCGGATTTAGGTAAAGGAAAAGCCGACTTAGGTCATAATCCCAAAACAGAATTTCGTGAAGTTTGGCTACCCAATTTATTAAATCATTTAAAGACGAAGTCATTAGTTCTCTTGTTTGATGAATTTGATGCACTAGATGCTCCGGAACTTAAACAAACAAGTGATGAGTTTTTTCGTTATGTGCATGATTTATTATCTATTAATCCTCAACGTTTATCCTTTGTCTTTGTTATTGGGCGCAATATTAATGATTTACACGATGTAGCCTTAGCTTTGTGCAAAGACGTAAACGATACCATACATGTTTCATTACTCGAATATGAATATACCGTAAAATTAATACATTTTTCCAGAGATGACAACAGCCTTCAGTGGTCAAATGAAATGATAGAAAAAATTTGGCAACTCACTCATGGGCATCCCTATTTAACCCAATCTCTGTGTAAAAATATTTGGGAACGTCTTTACGATGAAAATCCGAAAAAAACACCTGTAGTCACTCCAAAAGATATAGAAGTTGCAATTCCAGAAGCTTTGGATTCCAGTCAAAGCGCGTTAGTTTGGTTATGGAAAGGTTTAAAGTCAGCAGAACGAATTGTTGCTTCTATGTTGGCTAAAGCAGGTACAGATGTGATTACTGAAACCCGATTACAAAACTTGTTTTTTGAAAATGGCATAGAACGAATGATTCCAAAGCTAGAAAATACACCACAAGTATTGCAAGATTGGGATATTATTGAACCTGCTGATGGTGGTTATCGTTTTCGGGTTGAATTACTTCGTCAGTGGATTGTAAAACATAAATCGCTAGATCAGGTACAAGAAGAATTAGATTGTGTTGAACCTAGAGCCAATAAATTATATGACGTTGCGACTGATTATTATTATACTAATCAATCAGATGAAGCCTTTCCGTATTTACAGAAGGTTATTAATTTAAATCCCTATCATGTGGGTGCAACTCAATTACTCGCTGATATCTTATTAGAACAGCAAAAGGTGAATGAAGCACGTGAAGTATTGGAAAAGTTATCTAAATTTAATCCTCGTGCTGCACGTTCTCGACTGATTAACGTTTTATTACAATTAAAAGAAACTTGTGATGATGAAGATGAAAAGTTAACGCTTTATGAACAACTTTTTAAATTGGATGAAGAACAGTCGGAACAAAAAATTGAAAGCTATTGGTTAGAAGAAATCAAACTTGATTGGGAACAAATTTGGCTACGACGGGGGGATTATGCTCATAAAACAGGTAAGTTAAAAATAGCACTATCCAACTATGAAAGAGCTCGCGATAAAGCAGTTAATAGTGAAGGCGAATTGGATAGAAAAATTTTACAGATTAAAGCAGAGAGACAAAAAATCCAATTCAAAGCCTCCCCAAATACAGAATTAGAATGGAATATTATAACTAGCAGTCAAAATGCAACGGGTAAAACTTTGCTCTGTTTATTACTGTTGGCACGTAATCTTGAATTAGGTAAAAGTACCTTGGTAATTGATTTAAACCCTATGAATGCTGATTCTTCTGCAATTCTTCTTGAAGATAGGAATCGTGATCTGAGAATTGTGATAGAACCTGAAATGGCTACGGATTCAGCATTAGTCGAACAAATGGGTGCTAATCAGATCATTGTTCAAAGAACATTTTCATCGTTAAGGCAAAACCAACAAAGAGACTATTATGCCGTTGGCTGGCCTTCTAATCCTTATGGATTATATAATCCGAGCCTGTTTGCAGATTTTCTTTACACGATCAAAAAAAATGCAGATCGCATTCGGACTGAATTGGATATGCCGGCGTTGGAAAGTGTCATCATTGACACGAATTACCATTTTTGTAATATTTTTTCTAATAATGAAAAATATTATCAGAAATACCAAGATGGCGTTCTGAAGAATGACAGTATTAAAGTTTGGTTTTTATGGGTTTATAGACAATTATATAATCTCATTAAAGCCAATGAAGAGGGTGACGCAAGAGCAGTGTATGCAACGGTAGGCGCGATGGAAGCCTATTTCAAACGTGTTGATAATCCTACGCCGTTCATGCATGTCTTTACGCCGGTAGCATTGGTTTCATCTAAAAGAGATGAGAGTGCTGGTGCTGCTATTTTTAAACTGTTCAACGCCATCATAAATGAAGAGGCTGAGATAATTCAGAAATTAAAAAAAGTTGAAAGATTGCCCAAGGGTAATCCTATCCGTTTTCGGGATTGGGTAGAGAGGTTAGAAATGGCACACCTTAATCTACAACGTCAGGGGCATAGCGATCCACACAGCTTATTTTTAAATATGCTCATTAGTGCGATTCAAGTTCAAAATCCTGAAAACAACACTATTGAACGCCCTCAAAATGTGATACCTTTGTCGGTTTATCATAGCTCTTTACAAAACTATACAGATAAAATTGTTACTGATCCGGTTTCAAGTATTATAGATTTGAATATTTATAAAAAATTCTTCGATCTCTTGCGATAGTAATTGCAAAGCTAAAGCCATTGCCCTAAAAAAGCGAAACTCTACGAGTTACATTAATTAACCCGTTGGGGCTTCGCTTTTTTTTATGTGCTGAACATTTTAGGCAATTATCAGTAGCGGTAAAAGTCATTTTGTTGATATGTGAGTCGTTTTATGCGTCATGGAATAACATATGCGCTGCGTTGGCATGGCGGATTTGATAATATTCACTGAATTTAATATTAAGGAAAATTGAAATGAATACAAATAAATCTTTTCAGTGCAAAACAATGGGCCTTGCGTTTTCACCTAATGAATTCTAGTTCTATTTTTAATTTGGGCGACAGGCAATGCCAGAGGAACTAAAGACGCTAAAGATGCTCTATCAAGAAAAATATTTGCGTCTCTTGCGTCTCTTGCGTCTCTTGCGTTTTAATAAAAATAAATTGACATAGAATTAAAAAAAATGCTCATCAAAAAAAGCGCCCAATCAACACCCTACTCGCTTACCTAGCCGACATGATCTAAAATTATGGTGGGCAAGCGGGTGATGGGTTATGGGCAAATCACTGAAATCTTGGCACCCGCTTACCCACCCTACATTGATCTAAAAAATTCACTATGACACCTTCAACGCTGATTCAAACTTTATTCGGTTCCTTATTAAATAACCCCGCCATTGTCGAAGTCGCTTCACAAGTGGGCGGTTCGGTGTTCTCGGTTTTAAGAAAAGATTTTACAATCAGGCTGTCCAAAAAGAGGCTGCTTTCCGTAAGCAAACCATCACCCAGAAAGTGGGAATAGACTATTAAGGCATTAGAAGCTATAAATTTCAAAAAGGCGAAAGGGCGAACACGCCCACATGAAATGATTTTTCTGAACATCTATAGATAACAGAGGAGACAGTATGAAACAAGCCAAGATTCAACATCTCAAACTATCCCATTTCAAAAGTATTGATACGTTGGAATTAAGGCATCTTAATGATTTTTCTGTATTTGCGGGTGCTAATGGTAGTGGTAAAAGTAATTTTTTTGATGCGCTGGATTTCGTGAGTCGTTTTATGCGTCATGGGATAACCGATGCGCTGCGTTGGCATGGCGGATTTGATCTGATTCATTCTATTCAAGAAAATGAAGAGTCTGCTCGGCGATTTGAGTTTGAAATTGAGTGTATTTTGCCCACCACTCTGGAAAATCATTTAATTGATACCCAGTATCAATACCAATTAATCATTAATTCGTTAGATACTGATCCAGAAATCAACGAACAACTTTTTATTAATCAAGAAAAGACACTCATTAGAAATGAGAGTTTGGGCATTAATTTGCCAAAAGAATTTAATCCTTTTCGAGAGAGGCTTGAGTATTCAGGGCTATCTGCGATACCCAGATTGCCATTAAGTGCATTATTAAGAAATATCAGTATCTATCGCATTGATAACCCTTTTAGGGCCCATGATCAGGAGCAATCCAATCAAGACGCTTCGGTGTTAAAATCCAACGCTTATAACCTAGCGAGTGTATTACGGCGTTTAGAACAGGATGATAATTTACGGGAAACGATTTTAGAATGGATGGAAACCGTCGTTCCCAGCATTCAAGACATTAAAACTGAGCGGCAAAATTTAGCTAAAGAAGAAGGCAGACAATTTCCTGCTCATCTGATGTCAGATGGCACCATTTACGCACTTAGTTTGTTAGTGGCGGTTTTGGATACACCTAAATATGGTTTGACTTTAATTGAAGAGCCTGAACGGGGTTTGCACCCTCAAGCTATTTTTGAATTGATTGACTTGATTCGTGAACAGGCTTCTCATTCTAATTCTATCTGGATGACTACCCATAGTGAATCAGTTGTGCGTCAATTAAAGCTCAATGAACTGTGGTTAGTCGATAAAAAAAAGGGTAGAACCCAAATGAAATCGGCAGCCGCTGGTAGTTTACAACAAGCAGACTTAGCCCCTTTGGGTGTAGATGAAGCTTGGTTGTCTAATTCATGATTGGCAACAAAGATATTAAGTACTGAAGCACAAATAAACAGGTATTTTGGGCAACCACAAGGGATTGCCCCTACGGGTACGGTTGTAGGGGCAATCCCTTGTGGTTGCCCCGATTGCTTCTATTAAAATACCTGAAAAT
>DQYP01000095.1 GCA_011043375.1 Thermotogaceae bacterium
AATACCTTGATTCTGTTAGCTAAGAGTATTGATATAAAAAACTTATTACTTGTTAGAATAAGATTCCTCGTCACTATCGTTCCTCGGAATGACAAGGGGTATTACTTTGCTTCCTCGAAGTGTCAAGGAAAATGTCATCCCAAGCGAATGTGATGTATTGTGTCATCCCGAACGCATGTGAGGGATCTTATTCCTAATTACTGGTACTTTTTATACTTT
Source organism: Thermotogaceae bacterium (assembly GCA_011043375.1). Classification (GTDB taxonomy): domain Bacteria; phylum Thermotogota; class Thermotogae; order B21-G9; family HyVt-16; genus HyVt-16. The sequence goes on from DQYP01000095.1 coordinate 220, forward strand.
TCAAAGACTTCAATAATATTTATCTACTATTTTTGCTTCATTGAATATCATTACTACTAATTAACACTATCCTCAAAGTTATGTATTCACATTATACCAATAGATGTTATAATAATCAAAGAGGTGGTTCGAATTGGAAACTGTCTTTGAAATCAAGCCGATAGGTATTATCAGAACTCCTTATGTTTCTTCTGCACCTTATCAACCAGTAGAAAATGCGAATGAGGGTGATTTTTATTTGGTCGTAAATCCGGAATACGCCAACGGCCTTTACAAACTGGAGAGTTTCAAATACATCTATGTTATCTATTTTTTGAATCGAATAGATCGAGAACCCTCTATGATAGTCTCCCCGCCATGGAGTAATGGAAAGAGAGTAGGGTTGTTTGCGAGTAGATCTCCATTGAGACCGAACCCAATTGGAATCAGTGTTGTTGAGTTGAAAGGTATAAATGATAACATAGTGTACATATCGAGTTTGGATGCTTTCGATAAAACACCTCTCATTGATATCAAGCCATACATAAAAGATTTAGATACCAAAGAAGATGCCAATCATGGTTGGGTTGATGATTTGGAAGACAAAGAACATTTGATTCTCCACATAAAAGGTATTCCGCACGATTATTAATTTCATTCAGAGATATACCAATTTTTAAGGGGGTGCTTGAACTATGAGAGTTAGTTTAACTTTCTTAGGACACGCGGCGTTTCAATTGGAAACAGATGAATTTAGAATTTTGATTGATCCATTCATTTCTCAAAATCCTGTTTGTCCAATAAAATTGGATGATCTTAAAAAAATTGATTACATATTCATCACACACGGACACAGCGATCATGTAGGAGATACAGTTGAGATAGCAAGAAAGTTCAATTCAACGGTAGTAACGAACTTTGAACTTTCAACGTATCTTTCAAATAGGTTTGATGTTTCAACACATCCAATGCACATAGGTGGAAGATTCGAATTTCCATTTGGAGTTGTAAAGATGACACCTGCCCTTCATGGATCAGGAATAATAGAGGAAAATGGAAATATCATCTACGGCGGAAATCCATGTGGATTCGTTATTTCATTGAAAGGCCAGAAAATTTATCATGCCGGTGATACAGGCTTAACAACCGATATGAAGTTGTTGGCCGATGAAGGGGTTGATATAGCCCTATTACCCATTGGAGGAAATTATGTAATGGACGTAGAGGATGCGGTGATCGCGACCAAATTCATAAATCCAAGAAAGGTTATACCAATGCATTACAATACTTGGGAGATAATAAAGGCAGACGCAGAATTATTTAAAAAGAGATTGCGTGAAATAGAAGTGGAATGCTTGATCTTGAATCCTGGTGATTCTATAGAATTCTGAATTATGGAATCCAACAATCTCTTATTGTTTTCAAAGCCATCCTTGCCGCTTCTTCTTCACCATTTGGAAGCGGCAAGCATTCAACTGATATGTATCCATTGTAATCTATCTCTTTTAGAGTTTCGAATATACTTTTGAAATCTATATGACCACTTCCTGGAGCCCAGCGATTGCTATCTGCAACATGGAAATGAAATAATTTTTTTCCAGCCTTTCTTATACTCGTTTCGATCGAGGGTTCTTCTATGTTCATATGAAAAGTATCTGCAAGGACACCAATATTTGAGAGACCTATCTCTTCAATGAATTTCAACACCTCTTCTACCGTGTTTAGATTGTCACATTCGTATCTATTCAATGGTTCTATTACTATGTTCACACCTTCCGACTTCGCAAATTCTCCTATTTCTTTTATAGAAGCCTTGAGTTTTTCCTTTGTACCCTCATCATTTTTCCAAAACCCTCTTATTAAACCAATTATGACCAATCCACCTATAAACGTAGCAAATTTCACATGCTTTTTGATCCTCTCGATCGCCTTTTTTCGAATATTCTCATTATTACTCGAAAGACTCAAACCCTCAACCAAAAAAGCTTGACCAGTTCCAATAGCAGAAACCGGCATTTGCTCTTTCTCAAGGATCTTCTTTAATAGACTCCAATCTACAAGATCAGGATCTCTTATTGCAATTTCCACAGCATCGTATCCCAATTTTTTTGCCAGCTCTATACCTTCTTCAAAATCCCCTTTGAATGCAAGAGCATCGAATCCAGCATCGGCCGTTGAAATTACGAGTGAAGATTTAAACATCTCACAATCCCCCTGAAAAATTATTAAATCATTGATTTCGTCTTCTTCCGCCGTTTCGCTTTTTCATTAACCTATTTTTCAAGATCTCAAACGAACTTTTGTAGTCCTCTTCAAATCTATCCATTGAATTTATTTCTAAAATCACAACCCCGTCAAAACTTGACTCACGGATCATTTTCAAAATCCTGTGATATGGAATATCTCCCTGTCCTATTGGAAGGTGAAGATCACCAACACCATATATAAATTGGAAAAACTCGATATCACGTAAATTCCAATATACATTTGTAGATTCACCAAAATTATCGCTCACATGTATTTCAACAGCCTTTTCCAACCCTTTTCTTACTTGACCGTAAAAATCTACCCCCATGTACTCACAAGAAATGAATAAATGACCAATGTCAAGGGTTAATCCCACGTTTGGAGAATTTATTTTATCCACGGTTTCCAAAATCTCATCGATAGATTGCGAGGTATTCTCAACTCCGATTTTTATACCATTATCTTCCGCCAATTTTGCTAATTCTCTCATGCTTCTTATTTCAGCAATTTTTTGCTCTTTTTCAGTGAGATCCAATGAATGGTTAACTTGACCGAGGTGATAAACTATCGATTCAGCACCTATTTCTTTGGCGAACAGGATGGTAGCCTCCATAACCTTGAAATGCCAAGGATTACTCTTCTGCTTCAAGTTCAGTATATCAGGTGCATGGATTGTGTACTTGAAATGATAATTTCCAAGTAAATCCTTAATCCTTTCAAGTCTGTTTTTTATTATCCTACCCCTAACAATCACATCCAATGCTGCAGGAGGTATTTCAACGTACTCAAAACCAATCCTTTGAAAAAAATTGAGTTCCTCCGTGAATCTCCTAATTGAACCATTCACTCTGCGGGTATCAATATTTACTCCTATGCCTTTTATCAATTTGAACACCTCATAATGATGTTTATTATATTATTGTGAGTTCACTCTCAGGATCGAAGAGATGAATCTTTTCAATCTTGGGAACAAGATGGATGGTCTGATCTCGCTCAGGTATCTTGGACTTGTCCGCAAAAACCTTGACCATCTCACCAGTGCTTTCAATTTTCACATTTATTATTATATCCCTACCAAGTGGTTCAAGAACATAAACGGTACCTGGAATAGAGTTACTGGATGACTCAAACTCTATTTCACAATCTTCTGGTCTGAATCCCAATATAAACTTTTCTACACCACTTTCAAAAATCCCTTTTTTCATTTTCAGTGGAAGGATCAGTTCAACATCATCGCGAAATATGTGTAATTCTGAATTCACGCTTTTAACAGAAAAACCTTTCAAAAAATTCATTGGTGGGTTGCCTATAAAAGAAGCAACGAACATGTTTGAGGGTTTATCATAGATTTCATCTGGTGTTCCATATTGAACAATCTTTCCAAAGTTGAAAACAGCTATCCTCGATGCCATAGTCATGGCTTCAGCCTGATCGTGAGTAACGTAAACGGAGGTTATTCCCAACTCGCTCTGAAGTCTTTTAATCTCTGCCCTCATCAACATACGGAGATTAGCATCCAGGTTCGACAAAGGTTCATCAAACAGAAGGATCTCAGGTTCCTTCACTAACGCACGTGCTAAAGCAACTCTTTGTTGCTGTCCTCCCGATATTTGTGTTGGCTTTCTCTCGAGAATTTCTGATATAAACATTCTATTGGCTATTTCAAGAACCTTCTCTCTGATCTTCTCTCTCGACAATTTCAAGGTTTTTAATGGAAATGCTATATTTTCAAAAACGTTCATGTGAGGGTATAATGCATAATTCTGAAAAACCATACCTATTTTCCGATATTTCGGCGGTACATTGTTTACAAGCTTATCGTCAAAAAATATTTCTCCATCGGTTGGCTTATATATTCCTGCCAACATAAGCAAAGTTGTGGTTTTACCACATCCTGAGGGCCCCAATAAGGCAATGAACTCACCATCCTCTGCTTCAAAATTTATTCCATCTACGGCCTTTACTTTTCCAAAGTACTTCTTCAAATTTTTTACTCTGATGCTCGGCATTAGCCTTTAACACCCCCTATCGTCAATTTTATCATGTGTTTACTCACGAAAAAGAAGAAAATTATCGTCGGCAACATGTAGAACAATCCCACCGCCGTTACCAGACCATAATCAGCGAATCTGAAATCACCTATGATTCCTTTCACATATTTCGATAAAGTCCAAAACTTTTGAGAAAAAATGAAAGTGTTTATGAACACAAATTCAGACCAACCAGACAAGAATGCGAAAACGGCGGTAACAGCTATTCCAGGCTTTACAAGCGGTAAAACAATTTTTATCCACGTCTCGAATCGTGAATATCCATCTATCAACCCTGCCATTTCAAGTTCCCACGGTACGCCATCGTAAAATCCCTTCATTATCCATGTTCCCCAGGGTATCTCCAATGAAGCTTTTAAAAGAATAATTCCAAATAATGAATCCAAAAGATTCAAAACTTTCAACAAATAAAATACCGCTACCATTAGCGATATCGCTGGAAACGCATGCAAAGCGAGTATCAATTTCATGATGGAAGACCTTCCTGGAAAATCATATCTCGATAATGCATACCCTCCCAAGCTCGTTATCAAAACCTCTATTGCCATTACTCCTAAGGCTACTATAGATGTGTTGAAAGTGGTCACCCATATGTTAGGGTATCCCTTCATCTCGCTCCAAAGGAACCTCCAATTCTTCAAAGTCAGCTTGGTTGGTACGAACCCTCTTACCATATCCTCGCTGAAAGATCTTATTATAAGCCAAAAATAACCGATGATTATCGGTAAGGTTATGAGAATCAAGATCAATATTATTGTAATCGTCATTATTTTCTCGGAATTTCTTTTGAAGAATCCAAGTTCACCATTGTTTTTCTTCATTCAATCCACCTCGATTCTTGGTTTAGCCATTAGGGTTTCAAAACCAAAAAACTTCATATAAACTAAAGCTGCTACAACACCTATTACAACCAATATCACCGAAAGAGCCGCACCGTATCCAAAGCGGAAATTGGCAAAGGCGTTATGATAGGTGTACAAAGCCCAAACCTCCGTTCTATAAACTGGCCCGCCATCCGTTATTATGAGAATATACTCGAATGAAGCCAAGAGAGACAGTGTTTGGTATGCTGTCACAAACAGAATGTGCCATTTTATAAGTGGTAATGTTATCTTCCTTACAATCATAAACCAACTGGCTCCATCTATTTTGGCAGCCCTGAAATAATCCTCTGGAATCGCTTTAATAGCTGCTGTGAACACCAACATACCCATTGAGGCACCTATGAATCCATTGGCAAGTATTATTATCAACATTGGTGATGAATACAACCAATCCTGTGGTTGAAGTGAAACCAGCGATCTCAGATAATTCATCAAACCATATTCCGTTGGATCAAAGATCCACAGCCACAATAAACCATAAACCACAGAAGGAGTTAATCTGGGCAACATCCAAAGTGTCCTGAAAAAAGAACCGATTTTGTCACTCAAGGATGTAGTCAACAAGGATATCACCAAAGCCATTCCCACATTGAAGAATCCAAGTGTAAGAAATGTATATATGAAAGTGTTACTTACAACCCTTGGAATTATAAAATCGGATGGTATATCCTTGAAGTTTTGTAAACCAACGAAATTCCACTTAAATGAATAATCCATGTTTGTAAAAGCCAACACAATGGTCAAAACAACTGGGATTATGAAGAATAAAAATACCACTATTATCATTGGCGAAAGGAAAAGAAAAGGCTTAAAGTTTTTTCTAAAACCCAACAGCTATTCCCCCTTTTAAAAAATGGGGGGATATCCCCCCAATATTCTATATTTTCGGTTTGAGATTATTGGATAACTTCTACCTTATCTTTCAGCTGAGATTGCAATCTCCTTCCAACATCGTTGGCAACTTTATCTGGATTCATACCACTTTCAGCCATCTGCATCCCTTCGAATATTACTTGATTGAAGAGATTGAAAGTATCATCGTTTGGAACAAAAGCGGAAAATGGAAGCAACTTTGTGCCTTCCTTCATTATGAATTCCTTATCATACTCCGGTAACGCCGTTTGCTGCCATCTTATTGGTAGATGACCACTTTCAACAGCATGCCTCATATTGAGCTCTGGAGCTGAAGCCAAAGTTATTATCAAGAATGCGAGCTCTGGATTTTTACAGGTTGACGGTATCATGTAAACTATCGGGTGTGATAATGTGTTGGGTTTACCACCATCTCTCGATTTCGGTACGGGAGCTATTAAGAATGTATCTTCCAATTCCTCTTCTGTTTTACCATAATCCTTCTTCCATTCAGCCCAATTCCATGTTCCGCCCATCCATGCCAAGACTTTACCGCTCGTTACGTCCTTGTGTATAGAGCTCCAAGGAGTTCCTATTATGTTCCTTGGCATTATTTTATAAGTATTAGTAAGATCATACAGCAGTTTGAAGTATCTCGTCATTTCTTTGACATTATAGATGAATTTTGCATTCTCCTCATCATAATAATCTATCCCCAGACTCGTCATTAATTGGAAATAATCTATACCTTGCTTTGGTCTATGATAGATACCCCATTTAACGTACCCTTTTTCAACAGCCTCTTTGGCAACTTCTATGAAGTCTTCGAGAGTGAACTCCCCATGTCTGATTTTATCCGGCAGACTGGCTATCTCATCATCCTTCCATCCCAATTCTTTGAGTACTTTTTTATTGATGTAAAAAGGTCTTGCTTCAGTATCTTGGGGAATCCCGTAAATTTTTCCCTTGTACTTAGTCGAATCCCACAGAGATGAAATGAAGTCGTAGTAAGTTTCATCCCAATACTTTTTCACGAATTCGTCTAACGGAAGGATATATCCGGCTTTTGCCCATGCACCTATGTCGTCATGACCAGAACAAATGATATCGACAGGTTGCTTGGATTGAATACCAAAGATCACCTTCTGTTTGAAAGAACTCCAATCCGTGGTATCGAAATAACCATCGATCTTGACAGTTAGATCAACATCCAGAGTCTTCAACATCTTATTTAACCTTTCGGCAGCCGTTTTCAAATTATCGAATCTGTAATAAGAAGGATTATCTGGTCCCACCGTCCATGCAGTTAAAGTAATCTCTGTTGAAAACACAAACGTTCCGACAAGAATCAAGGACAACAACCAAATAAACTTTTTCATGGACAATACCCCCTTTCATAAAGTGGATTTTGTTAACTAAAAGTATTGATATTTATCAAAAACCTCGTTATTCTTTAAATAGGGGACACCCCCCCTGC
>DQYP01000237.1 GCA_011043375.1 Thermotogaceae bacterium
ATGGAATACGTTGAAGTCTTCCCCCAAAAAAAAGATTCTATTGGTATCAGAGATGATTCAAATATTTTCATTTGGTGATTCAAAAAGCCGTAATTCAGATCCCAAAGCTTAAAATCAACACTTTCGAAAATTTCCCCAAGATTTTTTTCCACAACATCTAAACTGTAAAGCTTCTCAGGAGAGTTGAGCATCAGGTTTAAATTGAAGTCAGCAGATAATTGCCAAAATTCAAAGACAGGTTCAACAGAAACAAAAAAACCACTTTTCGATTCCAAAGCTTTGAATCCCGAGCCTATAAAGACTTTTGGTTGAGAAAAGGTGATCACGAATGCAAAGACGAAGAAGATCAGAATACAAGGGGTTTTATACATTTCCAAACCTCCGAGAATACCTCATCATCTATTGGCATTTCCGTTGACACTGGATTATCCGAATAATGATAATCACTTCCCACAGTGATTATCAAATCATATTTTCTCGCGATTTCACGATAGTACTCAAAGTCTTCCTTCGTGTGTTTCGAGTGATAAACTTCTAAGCCCTTTAAACCAGCATTCACGAACTTCTTTATATCCTCTTCTTTCAGCTTCCAATTACCATCTGAAAAATAAATACCTGGATGTGCTAAAACTGGTATTCCTCCTGTTTTGAGAATAATATCTATGGCATCGTTGGGAGAACAATCATCGGGTGGAACATACGCTTTTCCATTGTTGCCTATTAACTCATCTGTAAAGGCCTCTGCCGGTTTTGATATATAGCCTTTCTGTACGAGAGCTTTTGCTATGTTGGGTCTCCCAATGTATGGCCCTGGAGAAGTTTTAACGACATCATTGTAATTTATGTCAAATCCCATTTTTTTCAATATGTGTATTGTTTCCTTCATCCTCTTTATTCGCTTCGAAAATCGTTCCTCTAAAAATGAGAGAAGAAGCCCATTCCTGGAATCAACAAAATAGTCCAGGATATGAACTTCTCCGCCTTTATAATAAGTGGAAATCTCGACACCTGGAATAAAGATTTTGTTGTATTTATTAGCTTTGATGCGTGCTAAATCGAGAGAAGCAATGGTATCATGATCTGTTATTGAAAAGATATCTATTTTTTTGCTTGTAATGAAGTGTATTAATTCCTCTACACTCTTTTCACCATCTGAAAAATTGGTGTGCAAATGTAGGTCAATCTTCATCCACCAATTCTCTCCATTATTTCCTCCATTTCTTTGTCATCTATATCAAAATTTGCATATACTTCTTGCACATCATCCATATCTTCGAGTTTTTCCAATAAGTCTAAAACCTTTTCCGCATCTTTTCCTGTCACTTTCACAGTGTTCTTAGGAATGTAAGTAATGTTAGCCTCACATTTGTATCCAGCACCCTCCAGAGATTGTTTAACATTCATTACGTTGGAAGGATCGGTTATTATTTGTATCGGATCTTCGTCCTCTTTTATATCCTCTGCTCCAGCATCTATTGCCATCATCATGAGTTCTTCAAGGTCCGAAATTTCCGCTTTGGAAACGTTTATTACCCCTTTCCTTTCAAAAACCCAACTCACGGCTCCACTCTCCGCCATATTACCTCCACCTTTAGAAAGTAGGTGTCTCAATTCTTGTGCCGTTCTGTTCCTGTTATCAGTTAATGCTTTTATCATCAAAGCAACTCCACCGGGGGCGTATCCTTCATATATGACTTCTTCGTAGTTCACTCCTTCAAGTTCCCCTGTACCGCGTTTTATCGCTTTTTCCATTGTATCCTTCGGCATGTTAGCTTCCCTGGCTCTTTCAATTGCTGCTCTCAAGCGAGGATTCTTTTCAGGATCTCCGCCACCTTCCCTTGCTGCGACTGTTAACTCTCTTATGATTTTTGTGAAAATCTTTGAACGTTTTGCATCTTGGGCTGCTTTCCTATGTTTTATATTTGCCCACTTATTGTGACCAGACATCTTTACACACCTCCTAAATTTTTTATATTAAAAAATCTTTATGGCCATCGCAGTTATATCATCATGCTGATTCATTCCTTTTGAAAATTTGGTAACTTCTTCGATTATTTCCTCAACGATCTCCTTGGAACTTTTGGATTTTACATTATTTAAAATGGTCAGTATTCTATCATGACCAAATTCTTCACCGTTGATGTTGCGCGCTTCAGATATTCCATCAGTATACATGAAAATCGTATCACCTTTTCCGAGATTTAGAGTCACAGTTTCGTATTCAAAATTTGCTATTATACCAAATGGGATACCAGTAGCTTCTATTTTCTTACTACCATTCTTCTTCTCTAATATTATTACCGGATTGTGTCCAGCATTGCAAACTTCTATTTTCATTTTTTTCACGTCCAATAACATTAAAACCATCGTTGTGAACTGATCAATGGGTGTATCATTGGTGATCATTCTATTAACTCTATGGACAAAATCCAAAATCTCATCTGTATAGTTTCCAAAGTTCCTGACGATTGTTCTTATGGAACTCATCAAGAGTGCAGCTGGCACACTTTTACCAGATACATCTGCAAAGGCGATGAGGTAATTTCCATCATTCCTTTCTACAATATCGTAGTAATCTCCACCAACAAATATAGCTGGTAAAGTTTTGGCATATATCTCAAAGTAATCGTTACTGGGAAATTCTCTTGGGAGAAGACTTGTTTGTATATTCTTCGCTATGTTAAGCTGTTCTCGGAGTCTTTGACGTTCTATTTCCTTTCTTATGTAATCATAATTCTGTAAGCTAAACCCTAATTGCATCGCTGCTGATTCAAGTATTTTTCTATCAGCTGCTATGTAGAAATCACCATTGAGTTTGTTGAAAAGCACCATGTATCCCCAAATTTTTTCGTTGGAAGTTATGGGTATTGATATGAAATTTTTGATACCTTCGAAGGCTGTATCTCCAGGTTCTGATATTATTACATCTTTTCTCGAATTCTCAAAAAGTTTTCGGGTGAAATTAAGGATTTCTTGCCATTTCGGGTTGTCATCGGTTGTAAAGAATTCTTCATTTTCGTTATGAAACAATAAAACTCCAGCCGATTCTGATGGGATGGAATTCAAAATAGCGTTCAAGAAATCTTGCATTAATTCATATGGATTAATATCTCGTGAAAGGATTTTCGATACAGTGAACATGGTTGATAATTCCTCATACGTCTGAGATAATTCCTCAAGATGAGCTTCGAGTGTTAGAGAATAGCCTTCCAATTGTTCTTTGTAACTGTTATATTCTTCAATAAACCTTTTTAGTGTTTTCAAGACATCTTCAGCTAAAACCTTATCTTCCAAAGACCCCTTTTCACAATTAATGTCTGGGAAGTTCTCGCACAGGATTCTGTAAATTTCTTCTAAAATTTGTTTGTAGTAGCTATTTTTTTCAATCATCATCAACTTATCACCTGTTTAACGAAATCAATGAGTTGCTTGGGACTAAAAGGTTTGGTTATAACTTTAATGGCTCCCAGGCGCTTTGCTTTCAACTCATCATTTTCTCCACCTTTAGCGGTCAATACTATAACAGGTATATCGGAAAATTCGTTATCACTCTTTATATTCTTTAAAAATGTGAAACCATCCATTCTTGGCATCATTATATCCAACAATATGAGATCAGCCTTGAAGCCTTTAAGTTTTTCGAGTGCATCTATACCATCGACAGCTTCGTCGACTTCATATCCAGCTTTTTTTAGGTTGAAAGTAGTTATCCTTCTTAAAACTTCAGAATCATCAACCACGAGAATTTTTTTAGCCAAAATCTTTCCCTCCATCACTTAGACGCTGAACTGCTCGATGGTTTTCACTATGTTGTTAAAATTCTTGTCGAACGCTTTGTAGCAGATAGGTATATAAAATGTTTTGTTTACCGTATTGCTAATTAAATTATCTAACACATTTTCAGGTTTTGTAATTTTATTTCTCGCTATTATGTATTCTACCACAACGAAGTCTTTTAATTTTACAAAGTCCAAATCGATAACATTTAAATCGTTTTTGTTCATATGATAATCTGAGATATCCGACCTTTTCATTATTATCTTGAACTCGTAATACTCTATTACATTACTTAAAACCCCACTTTTTTCGACCTTCCATATGTTAGTCATTGATAATCCCTTAGGGGCTTTGAGATTGAATTCTTTTATCAAGTTTTTTATTCTATCCTTTGGTATATCTTCTACCATTCTAAATTCAAAAAAACCAGTTAAATCAACGGTCCCTGTTGCCAACGCAATCGGAAAACTGAGCTTTATCCTTGGATGAAATCCTTGTGTCATCCAGATGGGGAATTTTGCTCTTCGTAACGTTCTCTCAATGGATCGCATATACTCCATGTTTGAAAGAAATCTCAATACCCCTGTCTTCTTCACTCGCCCTATGTAAGTGTAAAACTCCATTTTTCCACCTCAATGAACTAAAATGTTAGAGACGCCGAGATTGTAGCAAACCCCGCAGTATGTACATCTACCCCATCTACAATCTTCTGTTGTCAATGCATTTTTGGACTTCTCATATTCTCTAACTAAGAAGTTTCTATCTATTCCAAGCTCTATAAAATCCCATGGAAGTTTCTCATTGTATCCTCTTTCCCTAATGTATTCGTTGGGATCTATTTCAATTTCCTGTAGTGCCTCTTTCCATATATTGAAATTGAAACTCTCTTCCCAATCATCAAAAGCGGCTCCTTTCATATGGGCTTTTAGTATTAATTTCGATATTTTTTCGTCTCCTCTCGATATGATACCTTCAATTAAACTCTTAAAAGGATTATGAAGGAATATTTTTGCGTATTTTCTGGCTTTTTTCAATATTTCGAATCTTCTAAAACTTTCCTCCGGAGAAATCTGCTTTGCAAATTGAAAAGGAGTGTGTGGTTTTGGAACGAGTGTAGCTACACTAACGTTCACTTCTTTGAACCTCAGATTCGATTTTATTGTTTTGATCAAATCAACCATCTCTAAAATATCATCGTCTTTCTCAAAAGGCAGTCCTATCATGAAGTAGAGTTTCACCCGTGTCCAACCGCTTTCTTTGGCTTTTTTTAACGCCTCGAAGATATCATCATAACTTATATTCTTATTGATAACATTTCTCATCCTCTGGCTTCCAGCCTCGGGAGCGAAGGTCAAACCTGTCCTTCTAATCTTGGATATCTTGTTTGCGATATCCACATTGAAGGCATCAACTCTCGTTGAAGGAACAGATATGGCTATTTTATTTTTTTCAAACTTCGGTAGGATCATTTCAAGAAGATCATTCAATCCCGTGCAATCACTTGTACTCAAGGATAACAATGAAATTTCTTCATATCCTGTATTTTCAACGAGTTCATTGATTGATTTTGCAAGTGTTCTTGGTTCTCTCTCCCTGACAGGTCTATAAATCATTCCAGCATGGCAAAATCTGCACCCTCTGTTACAACCTCTCATTACCTCTATTATTCCTCTATCATGGATCGTATCCATGTATGGAACAATTTGTTTGGTTGGAATGGGGTAATCATTTAAGTTAACTATCCTTTTCGTTATTTTAATGTTTTTATTCTTGTGAAACACTGGAACATAAATACCCTTTATTTTCGAGAGGGTTTCCAATTTCCTTACTTTTCTCAATCTTTTTGTTTGAATTAAAGCTTCCGCTATCTCGTTTATGATTTCCTCGCCATCCCCAACAACAAAGGCATCTATGAACCTTTCCATGGGTAATGGATTGGTAGTGCATGGACCACCTGCAATAATAAGTGGTATATCCTCCCTTTCAATTCTATCCTCAAAAAGAATGGGGATTTTTGATAGTTCCAATGCCAGCAATACATTGGTGTAAGACAACTCATATTGCAGTGAGAAACCTATCACATCGAACTCCGTCAAGGGTGTTTTGGTTTCCAACGTGAACAGTGGAACGTTTACCTTTTCCATTTCTTCAATCATATCCTTCCAAGGAAGGTAAGCTCTCTCAGCGAAGACATCTTCACGGTTATTCAGGATATCATACAGTATTCTGAGTCCGAGGTTTGATATCCCCACTTCATAAAGATCCGGAAAAACAAGTGCGAACCTCAAAGAGATCTTTTTGGAATTTTTAATCACACTGTTCCACTCGTTACCTATGTATCTACTTGGTTTTCTAACCCTGTGGAGCACCCCAGAGGTTTGAAGCCATCGGTTTATATTGTTCATCTTTTTCTCCTCCCTGACCCTGAGAACAAGCAAGTATATATTATTACGTAAAGAAAGATTTTTACGGAATTTTAAGATAAAAGACGCCCAAGGCAATTGGACAAACGTTTTTGTATAAAGCATCGATATCATTTTAGCATTCTTTTTATTTATTTTATAGCTTGGAAAATTTTTAAAGATGTCAAAAAGTGTATGTTTTCGGTGCGGATCTGGTATTACCCGGACTAATGAACAAGACAGGTAAAAAATTCAATGATGAAATGATAGTGAAGGGTATGAAAATTTTGTACAAGAAAGGTAATAAAATAGGAGCAGACTTCGCTGCTTATGGAATTTATTCTCAATACAAGAATCTTTACTGTTTCTACAAGTTGTATGATAACAAATATGACAACTTATTGGACTGAACCTGTATGTCTCAGATCATGATGAAACATTGGCCAAGGTGTAACTGCTAGTCCGCTACTGTCACTTTGTAAGGCATAAATATAACCATCGGTACTTCCAAAGTATACGGTTCCATCGTCTCCAATCGCTGGTGAGGAATAAATCCTTCCATTAGTTTTATATCTCCACTTCAATTTTCCATCTGGCCCTATTGCATAAAGGTATCCATCATCACTTCCAATGTATATAGTGCCATCATCTCCAATCGCTGGTGAAGATGCCACACTGTTTTCAGTTCTGTATTTCCATTTTAAAGTTCCATCAGCATTCAGTGCATAAACGTATCCATCGTTACTGCCGAAGTATAGAGTACCATCGTTCCCTATTGCTACTGAGGAACCCACGAGATTTCCTGCTTGATATTTCCAACGCAAGGTACCATCGGGATTGAGGGCGTAAACATACATATCATTACTTCCAAAGTATATGGTTCCATCATTTCCTATCGCTGGTGAGGTATAAATATCAGAACCCGTTTCGTACTTCCATTTTAAAGTTCCATTGGGATTCAGCGCATACAGATAATGATCGTAACTTCCAAAATATATGGTTCCATCGCTTCCTATCGCCGGTGAGGAATAAACATAACTGTTAGTTTCAAAGTTCCAAAGTTTTGTTCCGTCGGGAGTTAAAGAGTAAAGGTTTCTATTGTCACTTCCTACGTAAATTATTCCAATACTGTTTAAAGCTGGCGATGAGGTAACAGCCATGAGGGCATTGAACTTCCATTTAAGGCTACCATCGGAGTTTAAAGCATAGACTTTGAAATCTTTACTTCCAAAGTATATAGTACCATCGCTACCTATTGCTGGTGAGGAATCAACAAACCCTCCTGTTGGATACTTCCATTTTAAGGTTCCATCAGTATTCAATGCATAAATATAACCATCATCGCTGCCAATATATACAACTCCTGAATAAATTGCTGGTGATGAGAATATCTCACCGTCTGTTTTATAACGCCACTTCAATCTTGTGTTTGTAGTAAAACTCCAT
>DQYP01000090.1 GCA_011043375.1 Thermotogaceae bacterium
CATTTACAATCGCTGAATTTTGTCGTACCTGTAATCCTCCTTTTAATTTACATGAAGGAGCAACATTCCATTTGTGGAATAAGATAACAGTGGTTGAGTGTAATTCTGCTTCAACTTACAGGGATACTGGTATCATTCGTATAATTCTTGATGAGCAGAAACCATGGATTGATCCAGATACTGGAACTTATGTTGATAACCTTAGAGACTTCTTGACTGAAGACAGAACCGAAAATAGACCTTGATTAAAGTAGTTCAAAATTAAGTAAAAAAAGAGGGCCCATATGGGCCCTCTTTTTTTAAATGAAATCAACAAATGAACGAGTCACAATTTTACTCCAAAGAACGCCTTTCTCTGGATACCCAAGATCTCATAAAGCTGATTGGAGGAAATCAGTCCGAGTTTAACCAATATTTTCCCCAAGGGATAGTGGTGGTCTATTCGTTTTTGTATATCCAGTGCCCTTTCGACTTTTTCCGCATCGATCAATCCAAAATGCACTAAGATTTCTCCCAGTTTCATTGGTGGCTTCACTCTCAACATTTTCTCACCGCATTTTGGACAGACGACGTCGCTTAGTTCTTTTTCAGATGATACTTCGCAACCGCATGAAAAGCACTTGTAAATAAACATAGGCGTATGACCTCCTGTTTTTCCCCACGTATGACCCTCTATCCCCACAGAACTATACATTATAATTCTGCTCTTCAATATAAAAATATGTTGGAAAGAAAATAAAAATAAGCTGAAAAGTTTTATTAAAAAATTCCAGATATTTTAATCTAAATAAAGATTTTCCATGATAAAATATTTTAGCTTTTAGACTTTTCATGAAGGGAGGAAAAAATCTTTATGGAAGATTATCCAAGTAACAGACCACCATAATGAAGATGTGTTGAGAGGGGGAATAAGTATGAAGGTAAAGCTCCAGGTTGATATACGCAAGTTGATTGAAAGGAACGACCTCAAGACTTTGAAATTGCTGCTTCAAGATCAAGAACCTGGAACCGTTTTCGAGATGATTGAGGAATTGGAAGCATCGGAGAAGATTGTTGTCTTTAGACTCCTTCCCAAAGATCTTGCTGCCGAGGTTTTTGCACAGCTCGAACCAGACGAACAATTAGAAATAATAAATCTTTTGAAAAGTGACCCAGTTTTGAAAGAAATCGTCAACAACATGGAACCGGATGACAGGGCAGAACTTCTCGATGAACTTCCTGCGTCACTTGTTACAACCTTACTTGAAATGCTCTCACCTCAGGAACGTGAGGAGACCCTTCAAATCCTCAATTATCCCGAAAACTCTGCTGGGAGGGTGATGAGCCCTCGATTCATATACTTGAAAGAGAATATGACGATCGATAAAGCTTTGGAGAAGATCAGAAAGTTTGGAAAAAGGGCGGAAACCATATACACTCTTTATGTGGTCGATGATTCTCGAAAATTACTGGGCTTCGTGGATTTGGAAGATATCCTTTATGCAGAACCTAAGACTCTGATCAAGGATATAGCGAACTACAATCCGATATTCGTGTACACCACCGATGATCAAGAGGAAGTCGCGGGGATAATGAGAAGACATGACCTTTTGGTTATACCGGTTATAGATAGAGACGAACGACTCGTTGGAATCATAACCATAGATGATGTGGTGGATATAATTGATGAAGAGGCAACAGAGGATATACAAAAAATGGCAGGGTTGAACGTTACCTATACATCCTATTTCCATACGTCCACTTTCACCTTCTTCATTAAAAGAATACCTTGGCTTGCCGCACTTTTACTTTTGGAAAGTTTGAACAGTTTTGTCGTTTCACATTTTGAAATGTTAATAGCAACTATTCCAATACTCGCAGCATTCATGACATCGATGGTTGATGCTGGTGGAAATACTGGTTCCCAAATATCTGCACTTGTAATAAGGGGTATGGCACTTGGTGAGATAAAGTTACGAGATTTTTGGAGGGTATTTATCAAGGAATCCTTCCAGGGGATTCTACTTGGAGCATTCCTTGGAATTATACTGCTTGCCCGGGGATTTTTGATAACCCACAACATATTGGTGAATCTCGCTGCTGCAGTTTCTTTAACTGTTGTTATTCTGTACGCAAATATATTGGGAGTAATACTGCCATTCATGGCAAAATTTTTTAAGATCGACCCTGCGGTTATGGCTGGCCCAATTATCACAACCGTCGTTGATGTTACTGGTATGCTGATATATTTTTCCATTGCCAAGATAATAATAGGTATCTGATATAATAAACTCTGAGGATTCATTCAAAGGAGGATAAGTGTCGATGGATCATCAAAACGTTGAACCAATGGAACTCACCCTTTCAGATATCTTCAAGATCCTGAAAAGAAACAGATTATTGATATTATCGATATTGTTCGCTGTACTTGTTATAACCGCACTTTATGCGTTTCTATCTCCTAAGATATACGAAGCGTCGGCCACTTTAAAAATGAACACCGGGAACGAAAGCAGTCTTCTTAGATTGGCATCGTCTGTTCCCTCATTCATCCTACCTGCCGGAGGTGTACAGTCGGATTACCAAACATCAATAGAGATGATAAAGAGCCGTAGAACTTTAGAAAAAGTAATCGATGATTTAAAACTCCAACAGCTTGATAGATTCAAGAAGTTATCCAAAGATGAAATAATGAAATTTCTTTTGGAAAAGATCGAAGTTCAACCCATCAAAGACACGAGCCTTGTGAAAATAAGTTTTCAAGATAAAGATAGGGAATTCGCAGAGAAAGTCGTTGATGCGGTTGTAAATTCATACATCCAAACACTCGAAGAAGTTGCACAGAATGAAGCGAGTAACACGAGAAAATTCATAGAGAGTCAATTACCACAAATTGAAGAGAGACTCAATAAGGCTGAACTTGCACTCCAGCAATTTAAAGAGAAAAACAAGATTTTTCTAATAGATGAACAGACTAAGCTTTTGTTAGAAAACCTTACAAATTTTGAATCTCAACTTTTGCAAGCGAAGATTTCCATGGAAGAAGCGAAGAAAGAGAGTGAAGCCATACAGAAAATCCTTTCAAAAGAGGAAAAGATGATGGTCACCTCTCAAATGATATCGGATAATCCCGTGGTCGTTCAACTCCGTTCTAAATTGATAGATTTGAATGTTGAACTCGCCGGACTTTTAACGAAATATAAAAGCACCGATCAGCAGGTTGTGGCTTTGAAGAGGCAAATCAGCGAGGTTGAGAAACAACTCCAAAATGAGGTTGCAAAGATAGTCTCTCAGGAGCAAAGGACCATAAATCCAAACTATCAGACTTTGTTGTCACAGTTGATAACCCTTGAGGTTCGAATAAACACGAATGATGCCTACATTCAAGCCTTGGAAAAGGTGATAAGCAATTATCAATCACAAGTTGATGGATTGCCAAAGTTGGAGAGAGAACTTTTTGGTTTGATGAGAGAAAGGGAAATCGCAGAAAAACTTTACACCATGTTCGTTCAGAAAAGAGAAGAAGCGAGGATCCAAGAAGCAGGTGCTTCCAGTGGAGTTTCAGTTGTGGACGAGGCGTTTGTGCCAAACATACCGGTTAAACCGAACAAAAAACTCATTTTAGCCATAGGGTTTGTACTTGGAGTTTTTCTGGGAGTTCTTGGGGCATTTGGTAAGGAGTTCATGGATAAAACCGTAAAGGATGTCAGGGAGGTTCATTACCTTGCCGGAGATGTTCAGGTGATAGGTCAGATTTCGAAAGCCGATGAGCCGAATCCGGATCTTATCACAGTGGTACAACCTTATTCCATGGCTTCTGAGAATTTCAGGTTGATCTCGGGCAACATCTTATTTTCCCTACCCAATGGGAAATCTTCAAAGGTGCTTGCAGTTACAAGTAGTGTAACACAGGAAGGAAAATCGTTTGTGGCCGCGAATCTTGCGATTTCCTTTGCAAACGGCGGTGTAAAAGTTGCACTTGTGGATTTGGATATGAGAAAACCACGACTCGAGGAATTGTTTGGGATAAAGACATCCGATGGTTTGAGTGATTATATACTTTCAAGAGTGAAGATAGACGATATATGTGTGCAAGAAGTTCTGGGAATCAAGAACCTTGATTTCTTTCCAAT
The DNA here is from genome assembly GCA_011043375.1 of Thermotogaceae bacterium. Lineage (GTDB taxonomy): Bacteria > Thermotogota > Thermotogae > B21-G9 > HyVt-16 > HyVt-16. The sequence continues at coordinate 4,113 of DQYP01000090.1, forward strand.
CGGTTCCATACCTCCTAACCCGATCTCTGTATTGAATTCAAGTAAAATTCCAGAACTGATAGAGATATTGAAGGAGAGATACGATTTGATAGTGGTCGATACACCTCCGGTTTTACCTGTGGCGGATACTTCGAGGATGTCTAACTTTTTGGATGGAACATTGCTGATCGTTAGGTTAAATAAAACCCCCAAGGATGCCATCGTGGAATCTTTAAATATATTAAAAAGAAGTAAACACAACGTGTTAGGGATTGTAATCAATGGAGTTCAGGAGGAAATGAAGGAATATTATTATAGTTATTACGGAAAAGGCAGGAGAAAAAAGTTTACCATGAGGGTGAACTCAAATACCAGCAAAAGAAAAATAAGGACGTAATGAGGTAGGTGAACGATGGGTGAAACTTCGTTGGAAAGTATTCTTAATAACCATATTGCTACTGATTCAAGTGATTGTACTTTCCAATTATAGGATAAGAAAATTGGATCTACTTGGAATAGAGGTATTCAGAAATTCAGATCTCACAAGGCAAGTACTGGTGGATCACGAAGGTTATGCGATTTTTCCACTCGTTGGAAGAATAAAGGTGGAAGGCTTGACCATAGACGAACTCCAATTAAAATTGACAAAGGGATTGGAAAAATATCTCACGAATCCAATCGTCACAGTTTATATCGAGGAATATGCTCCACGAAACGTTTATGTGAGCGGTGAATTGAACGGAGTCGTGGATATTGGTTTTCAAGGAATCACCCTTTCGAAGCTCTTTTCTATGCTTGGAGGTTTACCTGAAACTGCCGATGTGGAGAATATAAGATTGAAGAGAAACGGGAAGGTTCGAATCATTAATTTAAAACCTCTCTACGAAAAAGGTGATTATTCTGTAGATGTGGAACTTGAGGAAAATGATGAGGTTTACATTCCAAAAATGAAATTAAACGAATATATAAAACTCTTTGGTGCCGTTGAAAATCCTGGAATGTATAAGTATGAAGACTCCATGACGTTATCACAGCTGATTTCAAGAGCAGGAGGAATTGTGAAAGCCGGTGGTGATGAGAAGAATGTGTATCTCAAGAGAAGAGGAAAGATTTACATATTGAATTTGGAAAAGATATTACTTGGGCAACAGAGCGATCCTTTCATCTATCCTGGAGATGATATCTTTGTACCCTTGAAGGAAGAAAAATTCGTTTATCTATTGGGAGAAGTCGGTAATCCTGGGGTATATAGTTTCACCAACGAGGAACCTTTGACTCTCCAAACGCTGATTGCAAAGGCTGGTGGATTGACTCGGGATGTCTTAAATATGATAAAGGAAATAAGGGTGACCCATTCGGATTTCACGGAGTCAGTCTACACAGTGGATAATCTCTTATCTGGTCAAAAGGATGTAAGATTACACGAGGGTGATATAGTTTACGTTGAAGTATTCAAGCCGCTCAATGTCTATGTAATTGGTGAAGCAGGGTTTTTGGGAAAAATGACGATAACACCACCTGAGGAATACAAATTGAGTACGGTTATCAAGAATTCCGAAATAAAAGATGAGGAATATATAAAATCGGTCGATTTGATAAGAAAAGGGAAATTGATCGCAAGTTATTCATTGGAAGATATCCTTAGAGGAGCGATCGATCCAGAACTTGAAAACGGTGATACTATCTACTTTGAGCCATACAAATCAGTGGTTGTCTATGTTGCCGGTGCAGCTCAGAATATTGGAAGAGTGATGCTTGAACCGTCTGAGACTCCATATATGTCAACGGTAGTCAAAAAGGCAGGGATACCAGAAAAGGAATTGGTTTCCTCCATAATCTTGATGAGAAAAGATGGCAGTGTTAAGAAGTATTCCATAGATGATGTGTTGAATAATCGCGTTGATGTGAGACTTGAAAATGGGGACACCATATATTTTGAAAAAGCCACGAGTAGATCAGTCTATTTTGCTGGCGATGTTACAGCAACGGTACAATTTGACACCAGTGAATCTATAACTCTAAAAAAGGCGCTTTCAAAATTGGGAATTGAGAATTTTGGCTTCGATAAGATAAAAAACATCTATTTAAAAAGAGGCAACGATGTTGAAACAATAAAACTGAACATGTTGAACCCAGAAGCAAAGGATGTGATCTTGAAACCAGGTGATCTGATTTATTTGAATATATACAAACCTTTAAAAGTAATGGTAACGGGAAAGGTTAAAAATCCCGGCGAAGTGATATTCGATGTTGATGAAAAGCCGAGCCTCAGCAATGCCATTTCAAAGGCAGGAGGAGTAATAGACTCGAGTCAGGATCTTTATTGTGCGGATAGCGTTTTTTTGATTAACGATGGAGAAACTTCTGAGATCAAAGTAGAGGATGTATTATCTGGGACTGAGGACTTGACATTGAAAGATGGAGCATTTGTGTATGTGAAGCCCTATCAACCTAAATATGTTTATGTCATGGGGAAAGCGGTTGAAAATCAGAAGGTATTCTTTGAAAAAAACGAAGAGTTTGATCTCAGGAACTTAGTTTCGAAAATAAAACTGATTGATAAAGCTTCACAAATAATGCTCGTATCACCCGAAGGGACGGAAGAAATCTATAAGTGGAATGATATCTATTCGGGAGCAGTGAATGTTGATCTCGAAATTGGAGATACAATTATAGTGAACAAGGATTTGAAAAACTATCTGTACATACTCGGGGAGGTTGTGAACCCCGGTATGTACTATCTCGAAAAGCAACCTATCTCAATTGTGGAAGCTTTGAGTCTCGCTGGTGGATTGAGTTCTTGGGCTTCTTTCAACAAGGTTGTGGTAAAACGTGAAGATCGAGAGATAGAGTTGGACCTCTCCGATCCAACAAAAGTGTCTGATTTTAACGTTAGACCCGGAGATTTGATATTCGTGCCAACCGTTCAAACCAACAAGGTGTATGTCCTTGGGGCTGTTAAGAACGCTGGGATAGTTTCTATAACACCTCAAACCACGGTTCTCGATGTCATAATGAAAAGTGGGGGATTCACCGAAAAGAGTGTTACAAGCAGGGTTTATCTTTTCAAAGGTGGTCCAAATTCTAAGCCGATCCGATGCAATTTATCTGGAATAGAAACTGGCAGAACAATCAGTGAGAAGAACAATCCTTTGGTTGCCCCAGGTGATGTGATATATGTACCTGACAATCCTATAACGGATATATCAGCCATACTCACAATAATCTCCCAGACTTTGGGCATAATAAATACGACCACAGACATCATCAAATAAGGAATTCTATTCTACCAATCGATGAGTTTTTACAGAATTCAATGATGTATGTGTTAGGGGGATAGAGGGGTATTTGAGTTGATTCTTTCTATCAATGGAATGTATAAGAGAATTTAAATACTCGATGATTTTAAAAGATATCACTAAACTTTTTTCCCATTTTTTCGATCAAAGGTGAAATATCGTCACTGTTCCAGTTTATTCCCAAGCTGAATAGAGGATAAAAGTTATTGTTTCCA